>SLKW01000016.1 GCA_007134405.1 Paracoccaceae bacterium | reverse complement strand
TGCGCCGGCCCTGGGCATGGATCACGGCAAGCGCGGCGGGATAATCCTCGACCTGCAGTCCGCGGGCGAATTCGACGGCGTTCCAGCTGGTCGCATCGACCTCGTCTGGGGTGACGGGCCGCCCGCGTTCGCGGCCGATGGCGCCCAACTGGCCCGAGACGCTGGTCGCGACCAGGATCCACAGCGCCCGGCCCAGTTCCTCGGCATCGCCCGGCGGCGTGGCTTCCTCGACCTCGTGACCAAGCGCTGCCAGCAGCGCCGCGGCCTCGGTTGCCGCCCGGCGGCAGGCGCGATCGACCGGAACCCGCGAAAGCGGCTGCAACTGCAGCGCGACGCGAAGCCGGCCAGGATCGCGGCCGAGTTCTTCCAGATAGGGGCGCTGGCGGGGCGGGGCTGCGTAAGGGTCGCCCGGCGCGGGACCCTGCGTGGCGTCCAGAAGCGCGGCGCTGTCGCGGACCGAGCGGGTTAGGACATGCGCGCAGGACAGGCTGCCCCAGCCTTCGCCCGTGGGCGGTCCATGCGGGATGCGCGCGCGCGTCGGCTTCAGTCCGAAGAGGCCGCAGCACGACGCCGGGATGCGGATCGACCCGCCGCCATCGGTGGCATGCGCCGCGGGAACGACGCGCGCCGCCACCGCAGCCCCCGACCCGCCCGAGGATCCGCCGGCGCTGCGCCGCGGATCCCATGGATTGCGGGTGCGGCCATGCTGGCTGCTTTCGGTCGATGCGGCGAGCGAGAATTCGGGCGCGGTGGTCTTGCCGAAGATCACCAGCCCCGCTGCGCGGTATCTGGCGACGAGGGTCGAGTCGACCGCCGCGCGACGTTCGCGCAAGAGGCGCGTGCCGTTCACCGTGGGCGTGCCGGCAAGATCGGCCGAGGCATCCTTGAGCAGGAACGGAACGCCCGCGAGCGGCCCGTCGGGCAACCCGCGGCCGATCGCTTCGCGGGCGAAGTCGTAAAGCCGCTGGGACATGAAGTTCAGCGCCGGATCGGCCGCCTCTGCCGCCGCGATGGCGGTTTCCAGCAGCTCTTCCGGCGACACTTCGCGCCGCTGGACAAGGGCGGCAAGGGCAACCGCGTCCTGTGCCGCATAGGCCGTGAACATGGCGAAATCTCCTGAGCTTCCAGGTCTCGGCAGCCATTCGGGGATGGCTGCTCGAATTTCTTGGTTAGAAGTTTATCACTGATTGACAACATGTTACGGCGATCATGAGCGGGGCCGCTCCGTGGTCTTCGAGCCGCCGCATTACCTGCATGGCCGCCACTGGCTGTCTGTCGACGCGCAGGTCCAGGCGATGGTCCTGTCGTTCATCGACGAAAGTCTCGGCCAGGACATGCCTGACCGCTGACGGCAGCGGCCTTCTGCCTAAAACGCGAACCGGTCGCGCAGGCGATACCAGGCCAGGAGCGCGCTGACCGCCGGGCGGCGAAGAAAGTGCAGGTTGATGGGGCGCAGATCGGTCACCGGATAGTCGAGCTCGGCCTCCGGCGTGCCGCGCGCCCAGTCGGCCAGAACCTTCCCCATCGCCGTCGCCATTGCCACTCCACGCCCGTTGTAGCCGACCGCCGCCACGACGCCCGGGCCGATCCGGTTGAGATGCGGGTAGTGGTCCGCTGTCATCGCCACGAAGCCGCCCCAGGCATGCGCCCAGTCCGCCTGCTCGAGCTGCGGATACATGTCGATCGAAGCCGCGCGCAGACGCTCCATCTGCGCCTGCGTGCCCCGCTCGGAATAATCGCCCCTGCCGCCCATGACGAAGCGCCCCTCGGGGTCGAGCCGAAAGTATAGCAGCAGCTGCCGGCTGTCCGAGGCCGAATGCCCGCCCGGCAGGATCGAGCGGCGGATATTGTCGGACAGCGGCGCCGTCGCCACCTGTACCGACCGGATCGGCACCACCGACCGCGCCAGGCCTGGCACGAGCCCGTCGGTATAGCCGTTCGTGCACAGTAGGACGCGCCGCGCGGTCAGGCTGCCCTGCGCCGTCGTCAGGCGATAGCCCGCTCCCTGCTGCTCCATCCCGGTGACCCGGCTTTGCCCGTGAAGCCGCGCGCCTGCCTTCTGCGCGGCCCAGGCCAGGCCAAGCGCGTAGTTCAGCGGATGCAGATTGCCGCCGCGTTCATCAATCATGCCTGCCAAATAGGCATCGGTTCCCAGCAGGTCCGCGGTCTCGGTTTTCGACAGCATCCGCAGCGGGGCGCCGCGCCGGGCCCATTGCTCGACGCGCGCCGTGACCGTCTTGCGGGCCTTCTCGCTGTGGATCGGCTGAATCCAGCCCGGCTGTTGCCCGGCGCAATCGATCTGGTGCCGCCGGATGAGCGAGAAGACGAGGTCCGCGGCCTCACCGCACAGGCGCACCATGCGCGCGCCCATCTCGGGGCCGAACCGAGCCTCGATGGCGTCCGGGTCTTCCTTCAGCCCCGGATTGACCTGCCCGCCGTTGCGGCCCGACGCGCCCCATCCCGGCGTTTCGGCCTCCAGCAGCGTGACCGGAATGCCCGCCTCCGCCAGATGCAGCGCGGCGGACAGCCCGGTAAACCCGCCGCCGACGATTGCGACCTCGGTCTCCTCGGCGCCGCGCAGCGGGGGGCAGTCCGGCGTCGGGTTCGCCGTCGCGGACCAGAGCGAATTGGCGATGACCGGCTCTTCATTGGCTATCATGGATGCTCCCACCGCGTTGATTTCAGTACACTGCCGGGCTCACGACCCAGATCACGATCGTCTTCTCGCTGCCCACGCACCAGAAGCGGATGCGGCGCGTGGCCTCGAAGGCGAAGGAATCGCCCTCGCGCAGGACATGTTCGGTGCCGTCGACCTCGAGCCCCAGGCTGCCTGACAGCACGGTGCCGCATTTCGCGCCCGTCGGGTGATTGTAAGGCGTCTGGCCGGTGGAGCCGCCTGGCCGGATGACCAGCCGCATCATCTGGATGCCCGTGCACTCATCCGGCGTCATGAGCTCCTTCACCATGCCCTTCTGGCCCAGATCCAGCACCCGCCGCTGGTGGCGGCGCACGACCAGCGGGTTGCGCGTCTCTTCCTCGGGGCCGGTGCCGTCGAACAGCCAGCCGACGGGCATTTCCAGCGCGTTGCAGATCGCGCTGAGCGAGCGCACCGAGGGCATCGTCAGACCACGCTCGATCTGGCTCAGAAGCCCGATCGAGATCTCGGCGCGCGTCGCCACCTCCTGAAGCGACAGCGCGCGCACCTTTCTGCGCCGGCGAAGCTGCGCGCCCAGACTGTCGTCGACAGGAAAATCCTGGCTTTCCGGGCCGACGCCTTCGGGGGCGTTGCTGGAGTGACTCATCAGTTGACAGCCCGTTTCTATTTTGCTCAGGTTGAAATACGCAGAAAAAAATTTCAACCCATTTTCAACAGCAGGAGAGAACATGAAAAGAATCGCAGCCCTGACCGGCTCCGTGGCGACGCTTGCGCTTTCGGTCTCGATCGCCTCGGCGCAGGACACGATCACCTTCACGTCCTTCGGGGGCGCCTTTCAGGATGCGCAGCGCGAGGCACTTCTCAACCCGACGGCCGAGGCGATGGGGATCACCATCCTCGAGGACACGCTCACCGGCATCGCCGAGGTGCGCGCGCAGGTGATGGCCGGGGCGGTGACCTGGGACATCGTCGATCTGGGCCTGGCCGATTGCGCCGCGGCCGAGGCCGAGGGCATTCTGGAGCCGCTCGACTACGATCTGATCTCGACCGAAGGTTTCGAGGAGGCCGCCTATTCGGACGCCTGGGCGGGGATCATCTACTTCTCCACGGTGCTGGGCTACGATACCGACCATTTCGGCGACAACCCGCCGCAAAGCTGGGCAGATTTCTGGGACGTGGAAAACTTCCCCGGCGCCCGCTCGCTGCGCAACAACCCGGTCGGCACGCTCGAGATCGCGCTGCTCGCCGATGGCGTTCCCATCGACGAGATCTATCCGCTGGACCTGGACCGCGCCTTCGACAAGATGGAGGAGATCCGCGACCATATCGATGTCTGGTGGACCTCGGGCGCGCAGTCGGCGCAGCTCATCGCGGATGGCGAGGTCGACATGATCTCGATCTGGAACGGGCGGCTCGATGCGGTGATCGACGACGGGATCGCCGCCGACTACACCTATAACGAGGCGATCGCGTCGCTCGACTGCCTCGCCATTCCGCGCGGGGCACCGAACAAGGATCTCGCGATGGAAGCGCTGGCGATGATGCTCGCCCCGGAACAGCAGGCCAACATGCCGCAGTACATCAACTACGGCCCCACGACCTCGCTGGCCTTCGAGCAGGGCATCATCACCGAGGAGCAGATGCGCGTCAGCCCCTCCGCGCCGGAAAACCTGGAAATGCAGGTCATTACGGACGCAGACTACTGGGCCGAGAACCGCGCCGCTGTGCAGGAGCGCTGGGACGCGTTCATGACCCGCTGACCCACCGCGCAATCCGGACGGCGGCGCCTGCGTGCCGCCGTCCCACGTTTCCGGTCAAGGAGAATCCATGTCCGCCGTCTCGGCCAAATCCGAACCCATCCGTTTCGAAGGCGTCGCGAAAAGCTTCGGAACCTTCACGGCGCTCTCCGACATCAACCTGGAGATCGGCTCGGGGGAATTCCTGACATTGCTCGGGCCGTCGGGGTCGGGCAAGACCACGCTTCTCATGGTGCTGGCGGGATTTGCCCGCGCCAGCCGGGGCCGTGTTCTGGTCGGCAACGAGGACATGACGCGCGTGCCGCCGCACAAGCGCGATTTCGGCATGGTGTTCCAGAACTACGCGCTTTTCCCGCATATGGACGTGACCGGGAATGTCGCCTACCCGCTCAAGCTGCGCGGCATCCCGAAGGCCGAGATCGGCACGCGGGTGAAGCGCGCGCTCGACCTGATTCAACTCTCGCATCTGGCCGACCGCGGCGTCGACCAGCTTTCGGGCGGCCAGAAGCAGCGCATCGCCCTTGCCCGCGCCATTGTCTTCGAGCCGCGGGTCCTCTTGATGGACGAGCCGCTTTCGGCGCTCGACAAGAACCTGCGCGAGCAGATGCAGATCGAGATCCGCAACCTGCACGAGACGCTCGGCATCACCACCGTCTACGTTACCCACGACCAGCGCGAGGCGCTGACCATGTCGGACCGCGTGGTCGTCATCGACGCCGGCCGGATCGTCCAGTGCGACACGCCCCGCGCGATCTATGAGCGCCCCGCCGACAGTTTCGTGGCCGACTTCATCGGCGAATCCACCCTGCTTCCGGTCGAACGCCAGGGAAGCGGCTATGCCCTCGCCGGCACGCCCCTGAAACTGGGCGAGGCCGCGCCGGACGGCCAGTTCCTGGTCCTGCGCCCCGAGAAGCTGGGTTTCCACGAACCCGGCACCGAAGCCGAGGTGAACCTCTTCGAGGGCTCGCTCCAGCAGATCGTCTACCAGGGCGAGACGCTTCTGGCGCAGATCCGGCTCGGCAACGGCCTGCCCGTCAATCTGCGCCTCTCGACCCGGCGCGAGGTGATGGCGCGTCTGCCCGAGACCGGCGCGCCGATCACGCT
>SLKW01000223.1 GCA_007134405.1 Paracoccaceae bacterium | reverse complement strand
CGGAGGCCATTCTGAGGGAACTCGCCGGTCGCCGGTTCGAAGCCTTTTCAGCCGGCACACGCCCGCGCGGCGCGCCGAACCCGCAGGCGATCGCGATGTTACGCGAACTCGGGCACAAGACGGACAGCCTCCACCCGAAACCCTTCGATATCTTCCGCAAGCACGATGCGCCGCAGATGGATTTCGTGATTTCGATTTGCGCTCGCGCCGCCAATGTCGAATGCCCCGCCTGGCCCGGCACTCCGGTGCAGGGCCACTGGGCTGTTCGCGATCCGGTAGAACTGGCCACACCCGAGGCCTTCGCCGAGGCATATCTGACTCTGCACGCGCGGATCGCGGCATTGGCTGATCTCGAGCTTGATGCGACGAGAAACGAAATACAAACTGCGATTGACCGCATCGCGAAAATCACGCCTGAATAACTAAGTTTTCAACCTGCGTTTCTCGGCCTCGAACCGATCTGTCAATCGCGCCAGCGCCGGACATGTCGTCAAGAGGTTACGGATTATTCGGCGTCAGCGATGAACCGAATTCGCGCTTGCAAATGAAGCGGACGCGAGGTAGTTGCGCGCTTAGAACGGAGTGTAGCTCAGCCTGGTAGAGCACTGTCTTCGGGAGGCAGGGGCCGGAGGTTCGAATCCTCTCACTCCGACCAATATCAAGGACCCTTCGGGGTCCTTTCCCGTTTTTGAAGCGTCGAATTCTAAGCTCTCCTCCGGAAATCTCACGCAACGCATAGTGGCGTGCCTGGACCCGCCGGCCTCAGAACATACTGACCGCTCTACGAGAGCGACACGATCTTGACAAGAAATCTGTCCACGTCTCTCAGCGCGGCGCCCACCCTTGATTGACAAGCATCCCAGGCGTCGTTCTGACTGGACCCGGCGCGCGAGTCGATGCGCCTCTGTTAAAGGGAAGACATGAAAGGCGATCGACGGTGGGAGCGGCCAGCTTGACCCCGCGCCACCCCCCAAACCCCTGGCTGGTGCTGACAGGTTTGGCGCTTGGCGTGCTGGTGACCAACGGCTTCGGACGGTTCGCCTATGGGTTGATCCTGCCCGCGATGCGCGATGATCTGGGCTGGACTTATGCCCAGGCTGGCTGGCTGAACACCGCAAACGCCTTGGGGTACCTGCTGGGTGCGGTGGCCACACTGGTCCTCCTTCGCTGGGTCGAAGCCGGCCGGCTCTTTGCGTGGGGCCTCGCCGGAACGGCCTTGTCGCTTGTGGCCACTGGCCTTGTCCCCGACTTGTGGTGGCAGAGCCTTTGGCGGTTCCTGACCGGGGTAGCGGGTGCGCTCTCTTTCTCGACGGCTGGCGCGCTCGCCGCGCGCCTCTTTGCGAACAACCCGCGCCACAACGCCCTTGGCATCGCGATTCTCTTCGGATCCGGGGGCGGGATGGCGATCGTCCTGTCGGGCGCGACGCTGCCGGCGCTGATCGAGATACGGGGCGATGCGGCTTGGCCATGGGCCTGGATACTGGTCGGAGGGCTGAGCCTTGCCTGCCTGCCACTGGGCCTTTGGGCCGCGCGGGTCGCCGAGCCCGCGGCAACGCCCGAGGGCGCTGCGGCCAAACTGCCGGTGGCGCGGATGCTGCCGGAGCTTGCGGGCTATGCCGCCTTCGGGCTGGGCTACATCGTGTATCTCACCTTTCTCTCGGCCTGGATGGCCGAACGGGCGGTGGGTGTGTTTCAGATCGCGCTGGTCTGGGTGCTCCTGGGGGCCTGCATCACGCTTTCGCCGTTTCTATGGCGCGGGATCTTCGCGCGCCACGACGGCGGCATGCCGCTCGCGCTGGTGCTGTGCGGCATCGCGATCGGCTCTGCGCTCCCTGTACTCTGGCCGGGTCCGGCAGGTCTGATCGTCTCCGCGATTGTCTTTGGCGGGTCGGTTTTCATGGCCCCCGGCGCAGTGACGAATTTCGCCCGTCGCAACCTTCCACCCGCTGCCTGGGCCCGCGCCATCAGCCTTTTCACCATCGTCTTTGCTAGCTCTCAGACGGTCGGACCCTGGGCCGCGGGGCTTGTGGGTGATATTACTGGCAGCATCGGCGTCAGTCTTCTGGCCGCAGCGCTCGTATTGGGCGCGGGGGCGCTTATCGCGGTATTCCAACGACCGTTGCGGGACCAAGGCGACTGAAGGTGTTATGTTAACCGAGGCGGACCCGCGACGCCGTGCGGAACCGACCCCGGCGCGGAGGGGTTCAAGGACGTAAGGGGTCACACCAGGCCCGTAGGCAGGGAGGCTGCAGTTCATGGCGACCGAACCGCCGCGGAGTCTTGCTCCGGATCAGCGTCAAGCACCAAAATACCTGAACCTGAAGATAGAGTGGTTGCTGCTGTCGATCGCAGTTGCCCTGCTGACGTATCACCTCGCGCCGGTTCTACTTCTGGTCTTCGCGGGCATTGTGCTCGCCATCGCACTCGATGGACTCGCCAGGATCACGGCCGAGCGCACGCCACTGTCGCGCGGCTGGGCGCTTCTGGCGATCACGTTGCTTATCGTCGGATTGCTCGCGCTCTTTGTTGCCGCCATCGTCCCCCAGGTTGCGGCACAGGTCGACGAGATGACCGAGGCCATCGAAAACGCCTACGATGCCGCGGTCGGATGGCTCAGCAGCCTCGGCGTGACGTCCGAGATGCTCGACGAGAACACAGATGGCGGCGAACTTCTCGGCGCCACGGAAACGGCGATGGAGCACCTTGCCCGGTGGGGCATGTCAACAATCGGCGCCTTGACCAGCCTGGCGGTCATTCTGGCGATCACGGGCTTCGCGGCGGCGGCGCCGGAACTGTATCGGCGTGGATTTATCGGGCTGCTGCCGCAAGCCAAGCGTCCGCTGGCAGACGACACGCTCTCGGCGGTCGCACGTGGGTTGCGGTGGTGGCTCTTGAGTCAGCTCGTTTCGATGCTGCTTCTTGGCGCCACTGTGTCACTTGGTCTTTGGGTGATCGGAATCGACCTCTGGCTCGGCCTCGGGGTCTTGACGGCGCTTCTGACCTTCGTGCCCTATCTCGGACCACTCATCGCCGCGATCCCGGTCCTTGCAATCGGCTTCGCCGATGGCGTCCAGACCGGGCTGATCGTGACCGTTTTCTATTTCACCGTGCAGAATGTCGAGGCCAATGTCGTGGTGCCGTGGATCCAGCATCAGGTCGTGCATCTCGCACCGGTTCTGGCGATCTCTGCCCAATTGGTCCTAGGGCTTCTCTTCGGCTTGACGGGACTTATCCTCGCGGCGCCGCTTGCGGTCGTGGGTATGGTACTGGTGCAGAAGCTCTGGGTGGAAGCCGTGCTCGGCGAAGAGAGCGAGAGCTGATCAGCGTCGAACCGCGCCTCGCGCGTGCAACAGGGTTGTTGAGCCAACTGACGCGCTGCCCGCGCCCTTTCGCGTCGGGGCGGCGCGCTTCGCTCACTTGCGGGTCCGCCGCCTTCGCCGCTCACTGGTGCGCGACTTGGGAAAGCGAGCAGCATGTCCGACAGCACTGGTGCCGACACACTTGATCGCAACACGCCGTTGATCCTAGATCCGGTCTGGATCGAAATGCGCGACGGGACACGTCTGGCCGCGCGGATCTGGCTGCCGGCGGATGCGGCCGCAAATCCAGTCCCGGCTGTCCTGGAATACCTGCCCTACCGGCGCCGCGATGGAACGCTGGCGCGCGACGAGCTCACCCATGCATGGCTGGCGCGTAACGGATATGCCGGTGTGCGCGTGGATATCCGGGGCAACGGGGACTCGGACGGCTTCATGGAGGACGAGTATTCCGAGGTTGAACTCGACGACGGGCTGCAGATCATCGCCTGGATCGCCCGCCAGGACTGGTGCTCGGGTGCAGTCGGCATGATCGGCATTTCCTGGGGCGGGTTCAACGGGCTGCAGATCGCGCAACTCGGGCCATCGGCGCTCAAGGCTGCGGTGACGATCTGCTTCACCGACGACCGCTACGCCGATGATATCCACTACATGGGCGGCTGTCTGCTAACCGAGAACATGCTCTGGTCACAGCAGATGCTCGCCTATTCCTCGCGCCCCCCCGACCCCGAAATCGGCGGCGAGAAGTGGCGCGACATCTGGCGCGCCCGGCTCGAGCGACAGCCCCTGCTGATCGAGACCTGGTTGAAACACCAGCGCCGCGACGCCTACTGGCGCCGCGCCTCGATCTGCGAAGATTATGCTGCGGTCACGGCCGCGATCCTCGCCGTAGGCGGTTGGGCCGATGCCTATTCGAACGCGGTGCCGCGCGTGATGACGGGGCTCGGCGCGCCGGTGGCCGGTATCAACGGCCCTTGGGCACACAAGTACCCGAACGTCGCCTGGCCCGAGCCCGCAATCGGCTTTTTGGCCGAGGTCAAGACATGGTTCGACCGGCACCTGAAGGATGCGCCAATCGAGGCCGCGCAAGGCTACCGGATGTACATGCTCGACTCGGAACCACCCGCGCGGCGGATGCTTGCGCGCAAGGGCCGGTGGATTTCAGAACCCGCCTGGCCCTCGGATCGGATCGCCGGGCACCGTCTGGCGCTGTCATCCTCCGGGCTGGGCGACGTGCCAGGATCCAATCCGCTGACCGTCGCGACCCCGCAAACCGTGGGACTTGCCGGTCAGCGCTTCTGTCCGGGTATGCGCAGCCTCGACGAACTTGCGGACGATCAGTCAAGCGACGACGCGCTTTGCCTGGCTCTTGATACCGCGCCGCTGACCGAGGCGTGGGAGATCGTCGGCGCGGCGCGCTTGTCCTTGCGGCTGACGCCCAACCAGCCCGCGGGCTTCGTGGCGGCGCGGCTTTGTGATGTCCGGCCCGACGGCTCGGTGGCGCTGATCACGATGGGGGCGCTGAACCTGACCCATCGCAACGGGCATGATCGCGTCGAACCGATGACCCCGGGCGCGCCGGTCGAGGTCGAATTCGCGCTCAACGACATCGCCTACCGTCTGCCCGCGGGACACCGGCTGCGGCTGGCGCTGTCGACCTCGTACTGGCCGATGCTCTGGCCGTCGCCCGCGCCGCTCAGCCTGCAGATCGACCCTGCGGGGAGCAGCCTGGAGTTGCCCCTGCGCCCACCGGTTGCCGAGGAGGTGCCCGCATTCGGCCCGCCCGAACAGACGCGCGAGGGCAGCGCCCAGACCCTGCGACCAGAAGGGTTCGAGCGGATCGAGGAGGTGCTCGACGACGGCACTCACCGGCTGCGACTGATCACCGATGGGGGCCTCGTTCGGCACGAAAGCACGGGCCTGGAAAGCGGCAAGGTCATCACCGAAACCTGGGAGATCCACCCCGGCGATCCGTTGAGCGCCCGCAACTCCGCGCATTGGAGCTACACGATCGGCCGCGGACCGTGGCAGACGCGAACCGAGACGCGCAGCGAGATGACCTGCGATGCCGGGAACTTTCATCTACGTGCGAGCCTCGAGGCCTATGAGGGCGATACCCTGATCTGCCGTCGGGACTGGGCGTTTTCGGTTCCGCGCGACGGGGTTTGAGGCAAGCGCATCCACGGGCCGCCTTGCCGGAACGG
>SLKW01000173.1 GCA_007134405.1 Paracoccaceae bacterium | reverse complement strand
GTGGCCGGTCTTTCTTTCGGCGCATCGGTCAACCCGTCTGGTCTCAATGCTGACCTTCTTCTGGGTCAACCGACCGGCTTCTTCACCTTTACCGCTGACAACTTTGACCAACTTCAGCCGAACGCTCTGACCTTCAGCGCCTTCGCCTGGGACATGCTCGGCAACACCGTCGGCTATTACGAAGAGATCGATCCGCTCAACTTCAGCCCGATCCTTTCGTACAATGCCTTCCGGTCGGACTGGAACGATCCGAATTCCGGCCTTGGCGGGTTCGATTGGGGTCAGGTTGGCGCGCTCGCCTTCCGGGTCGATTCGACCGAGCAGGCGTTCGATGGCCAGATCACCGGCATCACCGCAACGCCGATCCCGCTTCCGGCATCGGCTCTGCTGCTGCTCGGCGGTCTGGGCGGTCTGGCGGGGTGGTCCTTCTCTGCCAAACGGCGCCGCAACAAGTCCTGAACGCGCAGCACGGAAAGACGCGTCTTTAGCTGACAGAATTAGCGACGAATGGCGGGCCTTTGGCCCGCCATTTTTTTAGGCAAACTGTCGTCACAGCGACGATTTCTTGACCGAGGCTTCGCGGCGCGATCGCTCTGACCCTTTCCGCCGCGGCGCGACAGAATGTCCCTCTCCAAGTTCTCCGGCCTCGCCCTGAATGCAAACCGTCGCGCGCGTGGCCAAGGTACAAAGGCGCAAGGTACGCTTCCTGCGGCATTTAACACGGTCCGGCCTGACCATCCGGCAAGTGGGCTTCGGCTGCACTACCCCTAGTGGGTAAGCTGATTTCCGCCACTCGCTTTGCGGGGGTGTTGGCTTTGGCCGCGTCTGGGATTATCCCCCAAGAGCAACATCAGCCGAACCTTCCCAGTATGCACGGCGCAATCTTCGAAGTCTTTCGTCTGATCTCACCCCCGGAGGCAGGCGGACTTCCTCGGTTCAGGCAGCCCCACGTCACCGGAAAAAGGCGCGCCTTTACCAAGTCGCAGGGCTCCATGACTTCGCAACCATTTCGCGCCACGCTCTGACCGCAACCACGAACCAACCGTCCTCGAGCCCTCATCGCATAAGGGGGCCGAGAACAGGGAAGAGGGGAAACGATGACTGCACTCAACCCGACGCGAGCGCGTCTGCTTGAAACCTTTGGACTGGACGTGGAACTGGTGCAGGCCGAAGGCTGCCGGTTGACGGATGCCGGAGGGCGCGAGTATCTGGATTTCCTGTCGCAATACGGCGCCCTGCCTTTCGGACACAATCCGCCCGAGATCTGGAATGCACTGAACTCGGCGCAAATGTCGCGCACACCGGCGATGGTGCAGCCCCTGCGCGCGCTTGAGGCCGAAAGGCTCGCCGAACGGCTCGCGGCGATCACGCCTTTCGATCTGGGGGTCGTCACCCTCGCCAATACCGGCGCCGAAGCGGTCGAGGCTGCGATCAAGCTCGCCCGTGCGCGGACTGGCAAGGATCTGATCCTCTCGACCTTGAACGGCTTTCACGGCAAGACCCTCGGCGCTCTCTCGGCCACGGGCAAGCCGATGTATCAAAAGGATTTCGGCGCCCCGACTCGCGGTTTCGAGCATGTGCGCTTCGGCGATGTGGCGGCGCTCGAGGAACGGCTCGTCGCCGATGGCGACCGGATCGCCGCCTTCATCGTTGAGCCGATACAGGGCGAGGGTGGCGTCATCTGCCCGCCCGAGGGCTATCTGGATGCGGTGATCGCGCTTTGCCGCAAGCATGGTGTTCTCAGCATCATCGACGAGATCCAGACTGGCCTGGGCCGTACCGGTCGGCTTTTCGCTTGTGACGACTGCGTCGAAGCACCGGACATGCTGCTTCTGGGCAAGGCCCTCGGCGGCGGGCTGATGCCGATTTCGACCTGTGTCGCGCGGCCCTCGGCGTGGGATGATCGCTTTGGCTTTCTTCACAGTTCCACCTTCGCCAACAACAACCTCGCTTGCGCGGCCGCCAATGCCGCGCTTGATACTTTGATGGCGGACAATGGCGCCCTGATCGCGCGGATCGCCACGGATGGCGCCTATCTGCGCGACCAGCTCGACGCGCTGCATCGCCGCTATCCGACGGTCATCCGCGAGGTGCGCGGCCGCGGCTTCATGCTTGGGCTGGAATTCCAGAAACCCTTCGAGAAGGGCGATTCCGGAACGATGGCCTTTTGCGGCCTGAATGGCGGTTTCATCGCCTTGCTCAGTTCGTATCTGCTCAATGTCCAAGGCATCCTCACCGCGCCGGTCTTCAACGATGCCAATGTGATGCGTCTGCAGCCCCCGCTGGTCGTCGGACGGGCCGAAATCGACCGTTGCATAGCCGCCTTGGACGCCGCCTGCGAGATTCTGGAAGAAGGCAATTACAGTGCGCTCATGCGCCATCTGGTGGTGCCCGAGCGCGAGGAACACATCCAGGATACAACGTATCTGCCGCCGCAGCAGGGCCCCGTGCGCGCCGACCCACAGCCGCCGACCGGCCGTTTCTGCTTCCTCATCCATTATACCGAGGAGGAGGATCTGTTCCGCTCCGATCCCTCCTTCGCCAGCTTCAACCCTGAGGAACGGTCGGCCTGGCTACGATGGGCGAAGCGGATCGGCCCGGGTTTTGCCTGGCCGATCCCGGAAAGCCGCTCGCGCACTGGAGCGACGGTCGAGGGGATGATCATGTCGGTGCCCCTCTTGCCGTCGGCCATGATCGGCAAAGGCCGGCCCGCAGCGCGGGCGATGATCCAGTCTGCGGCCGACATGGCGGTGGAATACGGCGCCTGCCGGTTCGGCCTCGGTGCATTCACCTCGATCGTCACGAATGGCGGGGCGGCGGTCGCAAATCGCGGCGTTCCGGTTACCAGCGGAAACACCCTGACCACTGTGGCCGCAGTCACGGCGATCGAACGCATCGCCCGGCGCGTCGGCCTTGACCTTGCCACCGCGAATGTCGCTGTGGTGGGGGCAACCGGCGCGATCGGCCGTCTTGCCAGCCTCATGCTCGCGCGCCGCGTCGGACATCTGTCACTGATCGGCAACGCCCGCAATCGCCACGCGCCACAATTGCTCGGCAAGGTGGCCGACGAGGTGATCCGCACTCTGTTGAATAACGATCAGTCGTTTGGTGCGGGGATGCTGCGCGATAGCGTACGCCGCATGCTGTCACCGACGATGTCGCGGGAGGCCAAGGATCTGGCCGAAGATCTCGCCGATGCTTGCGCCATGGAAGGCATGTCCTCGCCCCTTGCGACCACGACCGACCTCGACGCGTCCCTGGCGATGGCCGATCTGGTGCTGGTGGCCACGAGTGCCGATATCGCCCTCGTGGATCCGACGGCATTGCGCCCGGGAACGGTCGTCTGCGATGTCGCGCGCCCGCCCAATGTCGCCGAGGCCGACTTGGAACGGCATGGCGTACTCGTCTTCGATGGCGGCCTCGTGCAACCGCCCTTTCCGATCGATCTGGGACCTTTCCAGACCTTGCCGGCGAACCTGTCCTGGGGCTGTCTTGGCGAGACGATGCTGCTTGCCCTAGAAGGCGAGACTCAGGATTACAGTCTGGGGCGGGACCTGGTTCTGTCCGAGGCCGACCGGATCGCAGCCATGGCCCGCAAGCACGGGTTCGAACCGGCAGAACCGCAATGGCGTGGCGAGCTGTTGAAAGACGCGGATTTCGCGCGCGTGGCGAGTGCCCGCCGGCGCGCGATGCTGCCGAATTTCGCAAGGCACACGAAACGGCCTGAAAAGGCCGCTATCTGACGACAAGGACAGGCAGGGTGCCCCCCAGGCTGACACAGCCGATCATCCTGCCAGAAGAACGGAGAATCGCGTCCATGAAACGACTTTTTTTGGCCACGATTGGCGGACTTCTTCTGGTTGTGTTTTCGGTCAACGGCTACAGCGTGGAGGGTCGGCCCGGGCTTGAGGCCGCCATTTCGCCCGAGGCGGCGCAAAGGTCACATCCGGTCCCGATCGTCCGCATCGCCGAGGCCCCGTCGGTCACTTCGCGGCGCTTCATCGGGCAGGTTCAGCCACTACGGACCGTCGACATCGCCTTTCAGGTTCCCGGCCAGATCACCGAACTGCTCTCCGAGGAGGGAACGCGCATCGCCGCCGGCACCGCCATCGCCCGCCTCGATCCCGAGGACCACCGCCTGGCGCTCGATCACGCTCAGGCGGTGCTGGCGCTCGCCGAGGCAGAATACGAGCGTATCCTCGAACTGGTAGAGCGCAGCGTTGCTCCGGCGGCGCAGCTCGATCGGGCGCAGGCCGAGTTGCGGCAGGCTGAGGTCGCGGTCGAGCAGGCCATGCGCCATCTCGGGCAAACGGTGATCTACGCACCCTTCGAGGCGCTACTGGCGCGGCGCTTGTCCGAGACCTGGTCCAATGTCACTCCGGCCGCACCGGTGCTGCGGCTGCAGGATGTGACTGAACTTCTCGTCACTATCTCACTGCCCGAGGAGTTGGCCATGCGCGCCCGCGCCACACCCGAGGCGTTCGAGGCGGTGGCGCATTTCCCGGCCCTGCCCGATCTGGAAGTGCCGCTCGATCTGGTGCGCTTCATCACCGAGGCGGATCCGGTCGCACAAACCTATGCCATCAAGCTTGCCCTGCAGAACGCGGATGATCGCATCCTGCCCGGCATGACGGCGACGGTCGAGGTTCGGTTGCCGGCGGCGCAGCCCGATTTTATGGTCCCCGTCTCGGCCGTCGATACCTCCTCAGGATCCGAACCGCGCGTCTGGGTGGTGCAGGACGACGGCACGGTCCGCCCTCGCCCGGTGGCGCTTGGCCTGCCGCAGGGCGCGAAGATCGAGATCACCGATGGCCTTGCCCCCGAGGAGCAGATCGTCGCCGCCGGTTGGGGACAGCTGACCGAAGGCGCGCGGGTGCACCGCGCCGGGTTCTGAGCGGAACCCAAACATGAACATCGCGGTCTGGTCCATCCGCAACCCGGTTGCGGTCTGGCTATTGGTGATCGGCTGCCTGATCGGCGGGCTGTGGGGCTTCTCCAATGTCGGCCGTCTTGAGGATCCGGGCTACACGCTCAAGACCGCACTCATCTTTACTGCCTATCCGGGCGCCAGCGCGGCCGAGGTCGAAAGCGAGGTGACCGAGCCTCTTGAGACCGCGATCCAGCGCATGCCCCAGCTTCTATGGGTTGAATCAAAATCGACCCCTGGCTTCAGTCAGATCACAGTGGAAATAAAGGACACCTACGGCCCGCGCGAGATGCCCCAGGTCTGGGACGAGCTGCGCAGACGTATTTCCGACGCCACGATTGATCTGCCGGCAGGGGCAAGCCCGCCTCTGATCAATGACGATTTCGGCGATGTCTATGGCCTCTATTATGCGGTGACGGCCGAAGGCTATAGCGCCGCCGAGAAGCGCGAGATCGCCCGGACGCTTCGCCGCGAACTGCTCACGCTGAACGGCGTCGCCAAGGTCGAAGTGCTCGGCCTGCCTGAGGAGGTGGTGACGGTCGAGCTGCCTTCGGCGCGCCTTGAGCGCCTCGGCATTCCACCTGAGCAGGTGATGGG
>SLKW01000036.1 GCA_007134405.1 Paracoccaceae bacterium | reverse complement strand
CCGCCCTGCACCGCCTCGGCGAACGCTTCGAGTTCGGCGCGCTCCTTGTCGAAGGCACCGAAATCGATCCGCGTCTCGGGGCCGCCTGGGCGACCGTGCACCAGTCGCGTTTCGGTATCCATCGCTGCGTAGCCTTTCGATCCATGGACCTCGACCCGCCAGGGCGTGCCCGGCCCGCCGACCGTGGTCAGCACCCCGAGAGGCCCGCCCTCGAAGGCGATCGTGGCGGTTACCGTATGCGGATGCTCGGGGTCATCCCCGCGCGCCATGACCTGCACCGACTGCCCGCGCAGTCCCATCCCCATCATCGCATCGACGATGTGAATACCCAGTCCGGCCATTCCCCCGGCAGGGCTTTCGGCGGGGTCGCGCCGCCAGCTATCGGGTGCGTACCCCGCCTCTCCCCAGGAATAGTTGCCGAACACCTGTCGGATCTCGCCCAATTCGCCCGCGCGCACCAATTCCAAGAGCCGCCGATAGGCAGGCAGAAAGCGGCGGTTTTGTGCCGTCGCCAGCAGCACGCCCGCGCGTTCCGCCGTCTCCCAGGCCGCCTCGGCCTCGGCCAGCGTCAGTGTCAGCGGTTTCTCGCACAGGATCGGGCGCCCGGCGGTGGCCGCCTCGGCGATCTGCGCCCCGTGCTGGCTGTGCGGCGTGGCGAGCACGACGGCTTCGACATCTGGCCGGGCCAGAACGGCGCCCAGGTCTGGCAGGACCTCGATCCCCTGGCGCGCGGCGAAATCCTCAGCGCGTTCCGGACGCCCCGTTGCGCCCGCGACGAACCGTATTTTCCCGGATCGACCCTGCACCGAATTGACCAGAATCTGCCCCCATCGACCCAGCCCGATGATCGCCGCATTCAACATGGTGTTTCTCCTCTACGCTTTCCCGCCGCGACCGGCGCACCCGACCCACTTATGATCTCGCGCCCTCGGCCTGCACACAACCGCTGCGTGGACTGTCCACGAACGTGGCAAAGCGGGCGGTGAGCCGAACGCTTTCGTGAGCGCCCATATCGACGGCGCTGCTTGAACTCCGACACATCGGCGCGCATGATCGTCACAAGCATTTGCGCTGGATGCGAAGGCATTGAAGGACAGTGCAGCTTGTGCGAGGAACGCTGCAAATCGATCTACAGGCACTCCGAAGGTTGGCCGATCCATCGTTCCTGGGCCCAGCAGACCCACCAGAACCGAGCCTCGTGCAAACCTCGACTTGCCGCGAAAGAGAAGAAGGAATTCACCATGCGCATCGCCGCATCCCTGTTACTTGCCACGGCGCTGACCGCACCCGCGGTCGCGCTCGCCTCCGGTTCCGCGCTTCGCGACGATCTGGCCGCCATGGATGTCACGCTCTCCTGGAGCGATGAACGCGAGGAAGCCGATGGCATTGCCCTCGCCGACGCCGTGATCATGGGCGATCGGCTCCAGATCGAGGCGGAGCACTTGCTCTACGATCCCGACACGGGCGAGGTGACGCTCACCGATGTCCGCTTCATCGACCGGCGCGGCGAAACAGCCGCGGAGGCAAGCGCGCAGGAACTCATCGCCCAGGATGCGCAGTCCTTCCACCTGGTCAACGAGACGGAGATTTGCGGAAGCGAGGCAACGGATGATCTGCACGCCACCATGACCGAGATGCGTGGCCTGACCGTCATCCCGGAGCAGCAGTCCGAAAGCCGCATGGGGGCCGAGCGCTTCGCGATGGACCGCGTGGTCGCCCGGTCGCGCGTCGCGGCAGACGGCTCGTGCGTCACCTTCGACGAGGCGCAGATCCAAGGCGTGACCAGCGTCAGCCCCGCCGGCGACACGGCGACGATCGAAGCGATCGACATGCGGGCGGCTTTCGACGGGCAAAGCGCCGCCGCGTTCGATTTCGATCTGCGGAACCTCACCGCAACCGATGCCGGTGGCCGGGCCGTGGCCAGCTTTGGCCGCATGGCGATCTCGACCAATGTGACCGGCGACATCCCACAAAGCGTTCCGACGGATCCCGGCCGCGCCTTCGATATGCTTCTCCGGACCTCCGGGACGCACGACATCGAAATCCGCGATCTCTTTGTCGAAACCCCGGAAGAATTCGGCGGCGACGAGATGCGCGGCCATATCGTGGCCCGCTTCGCCCATAACGCCGAAGCGATCGATACGCTGCTCGATATCGATGTCCAGGGGCTCGCCCGCCTCAACCTGGACCTTGGCCTCGTGGTCCAACCCGAGGGCACGAACGGCGGCCTGTCGGCCATGCTGGGCGACGAGCCCGGCCTCGCCGCGGCGGAGCGTCTGGCGATCAGCCGGTTGCGCTTCTCGGCGGCCGATCTGGGCGCGGTCGATATTGCCGAGCAGAACGCCGGCATGGGTCGGGACGAGATCATGGCCCAGCTGCGCCGGCAACTTGGCCGCTTGCCCCAACCGCTCATCGAACCGACCACCAGCTTCGCCGAAGCCGTACTGGACGGCGGCGCCGGCTTCCGCGCCGAACCGCCGCAGCCCGTGGCGCTGACCCAGATCATCATGACGGGCATGCTGCAGCCCCAGATGCTGGGATCGATCCTGGCCATCTCGGCCGATTGAGCAAGGCGGCCCCTCCGGCCGAACACCCTCAGGCAAACGGGCGATCAGCAATGATCGCCCGTTTTTCGTGCCCCTAGAGCAGCGCGAGAAGTTTGCGCGCGGCATCCTCCGACGACGCCGGGTTCTGCCCCGTCACCAGCTTGCCATCGACCAGAACGAAGCTCTCCCAATCGGCGCCCTTCCGGTACTCGGCGCCGCTTGCCTTGAGCATGTCTTCGACAAGAAAGGGCACGACGTCGCGAAGGCCGACGCCCTCTTCCTCGCTGTTGGTGAACCCGGTCACCTTCTTCCCCGAGACCAGCGGCTGGCCATCCGCGCCCTTGGTATGCCGGAAAACCGCGGGCGCGTGGCAGACTGCGCCGACCGGACGGTCAGCCTTGTGAAAGGCCTCGATCAGCGCCCGGCTGTCGGCATCCTCGGCCAGATCCCAAAGGGGGCCGTGGCCGCCCGGATAGAAGACGGCATCGAAATCGGCGGCGGACACCTCGGACAGGACCGCCGTATTCGCCAGATCCTTCTGCGCGGCCGCGTCGCTCTTGAAGCGCTTGGTCGCTTCGGTCTGGGCGTCCTCGGCATCGCTGGACGGATCCAGCGGCGGCTGCCCGCCCTTGGGCGAGGCCAGGGTGACCTCGGCGCCGGCGTCCTTGAAGACGTAGTAGGGCGCTGCGAACTCCTCCAGCCAGAAGCCGGTCTTGTTTCCCGTGTCGCCGAGTTTGTCATGCGACGTGAGTACCATGAGGATCTTCATGCGGTCGTCTCCTGTGCCTGATTTTTCTGGCCGCGCCTGCGCGAGTCGGCCCGTTACCTGCGCAAACGAACGCCGCCGGAACTCGTTCCGTCGCGCCAATGCAGAGGCAGCCTCAGCTGAAGCGGCAAGAGCGGGACGCAACTGCATTGCCACGCCGCCAACGGCCCGGGTTTTCAGGAATCAGACGCGGGCCGCCGGCTAAGACGCGCCTTGCTCAAGCCGATTGCACGCCAGCTTCAACCCATGCGCGTCAGCGCTGTCCCGCTTGAACCTGCCCGCCCATGGACGGCGCTCCGCCCGGCGCGGTCGGCGCCGACCGCTGCACGTTGCGGCTGGGCTGCGGGGCTGGTTCCCTGACCGCGGGCGCGGCTTCCTCGATGAAATTGCCCGTGAGCGGGATCACCTCGGACACCATCTGCACCGGCAACGGCGCCGGCGGCCAGGTGATGTTCAGCGCCCGGTCGTCATCGCGCAAGCCATTGGCGTCGATGAGACCGGCGCTGTAGGCCTCGGCCAGGATCTGGGCGACAACGGGCGCGGCGTAGCGGCCGCCGGCCATCCCGCTGCCCATCGGCCGGTCGTCGTCGCGTCCCAGCCAGACGCCCACGGCGACATGCGGGGTCAGCCCGATGAACCAGGCATCGCGGTACCCCTGGCTGGTGCCCGTCTTGCCGACGACCATCACAGGATGGTCGGCGAACGCCCGTGCGGCCGTTCCCCGGCGCACCACGCCCTCCATCATGCTGACCATGTCATCGAGGAAGAACCGGTTGGCGATCGGATCGATGCCAAAGCGCTCCTGGGTGCCGGGGACCCGGCCCGAGGTGATGGGTTGCCCGTCCGCCCGCATGTCGCGGATGACGCGGACGTCGCGCGGCACCCCGCCGTTGATGATCGTGGCATGGGCGCGGGTCAGGTCCACCAGGGTCGTCTCGATCGACCCGAGGGCCGCCGACGGGTGACGCGGCATCCCGGTCGGGTAGGCCCCGGCGCGCTCGGCCATGCGCCCCATCGCATCCGGGCCGATCGCGTTGATCAGCGCCGCTGCCGCAAGGTTGGAACTTTGCTGATAGGCCAGCGACAGCGGGATCATGCCCGTTTGCGTGCGCCCGTAGTTGCGCGGCCGCCAGATCTCGCCGGTCCGGGTGATGTAATCCTGTTCGAAATTCGGGATCAACGACGCCGGGGTATAGCCGGCTTCCAGTCCGGCAAGCCAGAGAAAGGTCTTGATCGCCGATCCGGGCTGCCGGCGGGCGCGGGTGCGGTCGAACGCCGTGAGCGAAGGATCGGTGCCGCCGACGCTGGCCAGGAGCGACCCGTCGCGCGGATCCAGGATCACCACCGCCCCTTCGAGCGTGCTGCGGCCCGTTGCGGCAAAGCCATCGTCCTGAGCGCGCAGGGCCAGCACCTGCCCCGGTCGCGGCGTGAAGTCGCCCGGCACGCTCAACCGCGCGCTCTGGACCGTCCCGGTCGAAAAGAGGACGCTCCACTCACCGCCCTCCTCTTCCTCGGCGCGCTCCAGCAGCACGGCCGCCCGCGCATCGCTGTTCCACGGCAGCACTCCCAGCAGGTGCGCTCGCGCCAGGCGCCGCAGTTCGGCAGGTTCTTCCCGCGCGTCGAGCAGGGCGGTCAGTTCGGTTTGATTCAGCGTCTTGAAGGGCGACACGTCAGCGCCCCGCTGCGCGCCGGAACGAAGCGCCGATTGGGCGATGGACTGCCAGTCCGGCGCCAGCGTCGTCTCGACATCGATCTTCGCGAACAGGCTGTCCCAGGACGCCCCGTCGTTGATCGCGCGGACGATCTGGGGCCGCGCCGCGGTCAGGAACCAGCGGCTGTCAGAGCCGCGCCCCGCCATGGATCGCGGCGCCGGCGTCAACTCCTCGGCGCGCGCCTCCGCTTCCGCCTCGGCGTCAATGAAGCCCTCGCGCAGCATGGCCGACAGGACCTGGTTGCGCCGCTGTATCGCCCGCTCGGGATGGCGCCCGGCATCGTAGAAGCCTGGCCCCTTGAGGATGGCGGCCAGATACGCCATCTCGCCCAGGCTCAGCTCCGACCAGTCGCGTGCGAACCAGGCCTGCGCGGCACCGGCGGCGCCGGTCACGCCCCGCCCGAACCAGGCGGTCTCCAGATAGGCCTGCAGCACGCCTTCCGCGCCCAGCTGGTGACGCGCCTGCATGGCCAGCACCGCCTCGGCAATCTTGCGGCGCAAGCTTTCCTCGGG
>SLKW01000072.1 GCA_007134405.1 Paracoccaceae bacterium | reverse complement strand
TGGCCGAACGCATGCGGTCGCACAATTTCGACTTGGTCGTGTCCGCGGCCGGCTGGTACGCCGACCCCGACGGTCGCTACGCGCGCTTCTACACGCCCGAGGGGCCCGCCAATTTCTACGCCGGCGGCTACGACAACCCCGAGGTCACCGAGCTTCTGGACGAGGCGCGCCGGCTGAACGACCCCGAGGAGCGCAAGAAGCTCTACCAGCAGGTCTTCGACATCATCCAGAACGATGTGCCGAACCCGATCCTCTACTTCGCGCCCAACACGATGGCGTGGAGCCACGATGTCCGCGACTTCCGGACCGATCGGCAGGGCGGCTTCTCGAATGCCGAGACCGGGCTGAAATACGTCTGGCTGGACCGCTGAGCTATCCGGGGGCGCGCGGCGGCGCCCCCTTTACATCCTCTTTCGAGTTTCTTTGCCGGATGTCCCTGAGCCCCGAACTTCGAACCCTTCTGCGTCGCCTGCGGCGCAACCGGCTGGCCGTGGTCGGGCTGGTGATGGTGGGCTTCGTCATCGTCTTCTCGCTGGTATTGCCGATTCTGCTGCCGTTCGATCCGAACCAGATGAACGTCCGCAACGCCCTGCAACCACCGGGTTCGGTGCATCTGCTGGGCACCGACCATTTCGGGCGCGACCTGCTGTCGCGGCTGGCGCATGGCGGGATCATCTCGCTCCAGGTTGGGTTCGCGGTGACCATCCTGTCGGTCATCGTCGGCGTCGGGCTAGGCGCGCTGTCGGGCTTTGTCGGCGGAAAGACGGACACGGCGATCATGCGCTTCATGGATGCGCTCATGGCCTTTCCGGGTCTCTTGCTGGCGATTTCTCTGGTTGCGATCTTCGGCGGCACGATGGGGGCGATCGTTCTTGCCCTGACCATTGTGGGGGTTCCACGATTTGCCCGCGTGGTGCGTGCGACGGTGATGCAGCGCAAGGAATCCGACTATGTCGTGGCTGCCGTGGCGCTGGGAAAGCGGCCCTGGAAGATCCTGGTTCAGGACATCCTGCCCAACTGTTCGGGCCCGATCATCGTGCAGGCGACGCTGAAGTTTCCCGGCGCGATCCTGGGCGAGGCGGGGCTGAGCTTCCTTGGCCTCGGCCTGCCGCCGCCCGCGCCTTCCTGGGGGCGGATGCTCCAGGAATCGCGCGCCTTCATGGAAGTGGCCCCCTCCGCGGCCATTCTCTCGGGTCTGGCAATCTTCATCACCGTTCTCGGCTTCAACCTGCTCGGCGACGGAATCCGCGACGTGCTCGACCCGCGCGCAAAGCATGCTCGGGGTTGAGGCGCGCACTGACGATGGAAATGAGATGATGAAAGACGAGGGGCTTGGACTGTCCCGCGCGGCCGGCGGTATCGTCGCTGCGGGAACTCCCTACGCCGCCGAAATCGGGGCTGAGATCCTGCGTTCGGGCGGAAACGCCGCCGATGCCGCCGTGGCGACGGCCCTTGCGCTGGCGGTAAGCGATCCGGCCAATTGCAGTTTTTTCGGCCGTGGCCAGTTCCTGTGGCGCGATTCCGATGGTCGGATCGAGGCCGTCGACGGTGCCACAGCAGTGCCGCTCGCGGTCCGCGAACCGCGGATCGACGGCTTCGCCGGCGCCGGCATCCCGGGACTACCGCAGGCGCTGGCGCGGCTTCATACCTGTCATGGGCGCCTGGCGCTGGACCAGGTGGTTGCCCCTGCCGCCCGGCTGGCCGAAGAAGGATTCGCGCCTACTCCACAGCTTCGCGCAGTCTGGCAGCGACGCCTTCCCGACCTCGCTCAGGATCCCGGCGCGGCTGTTTACGTTGGCGACGGGCGGGCAGTGCCGGGGCGCTGCCGTCATCTGCGCCTCGCGGCACTTCTGCGCGACTTCGGTCGGCGTGGCTCAGCGGTGCTGACGGCGCCCGACCGGGCCGAGGCGCTGGCGGCGGGTTCTCGCGCGAGGGGGGGCGTATGGCAGGCGCGCGACCTGATGGCCAACACCGCACGGGCCGGCGAGGTGGTCACCGGGCGGTTCCGCGACTGCGAGGTGTCCTCGATCGGCCGGCAGGGCTGGGGGCACACGCTGATCCAGATGCTGTCGATCCTCGATGCGCTGCCGCGCTTCGGCGCCGAACTTTCCCCGGACGAGGCCCGCTTGCTGGTCCTCGTGATCCGCCATGCACTCGATGACCGGCCCCAGCACCTCGGAACGCTGGAGCCGCGTGCCGAGGGGGTCGCGCTGGCGCAACTGGCCTCGGCCGCCCATGCCCGACGCCGCGTGTGCGAAATACTCGATGAACTGCGCCGCCTGCCGGCCGCCGAACAGCTGGACCCCGCGGACCTCGCCGCGCCCTCGGTCACCATGGACCGGGACACCACGCATGCCTCGGTCCTTGATGCCGCGGGCAATTGCGTCAGCTTCACCTGCTCGATCGGGCCGCATTTCGGCCAGGGAGTGGCCGACCCGGAGCATGGTGTGCTGCTGGCGCGCAGCTACCAGATGGAGACGCGCCCCGAACCCGGCGCGCGCGATGTGACCGAGATGTGCCCGACCATCGTGACTCGCGACGGCAAGCTGCTGCTTGTCCTCGGCGCGGCGGGCAGCGAACGCATTCCAGGCGCGGTGATGCAGGTGATCGTCAACGTCATCGATCGCGGGTTGCCGCTGGCCGAGGCGCTGGCGTTTCCGCGGGTGACGATCAAACGCAATCTGCCGCGCGTCCATCGGCATGCCGGCGCGGCGGTTATCGGGGCTTTGCGCGCCTGGGGCCCTGCGCCGGAACTGGCGGGCGAGGGGCATGTGAACCATCTGGGGGTCGTTCATGCCGTCGGCATGACATCCGACGGGACGGCGGTAGGTGCGGCGGACCCGGCGTGGGACGGCGCCGTGAGGATGGCTCAGGGAAACGGCGGCGCCGGAGAGGCATAACGGACACGAAGCCGCGCTCTCGCGTGTGCTGGCGATGATTGCACCGATCCCGTCATGCCGCCCGACACGATCATCGCCGCGCAGGTTGTGGCCTCAGTGACGCCACCGAAGCGGCTGCTTCGATTGCCTGTTGACCCCAAAACGTGCAGACTAACGAGGCATCGGCGGGCAACATCCGCCGTGGTCTCGACCGGTCGGGCAGGAGGAGCATCTGGTGAAGGTGGATACCGTCATTCTCGGCGCCGGCACGGCGGGGCTTTCGGCATTACGCGAGGTGCGTCGCTACACCGACGACTTCCTGCTGATCAATGACGGCCATTGGGGGACGACCTGCGCGGCGGTGGGCTGCATGCCTTCGAAGATGTTGATCGAGGCCGCCAATGCCTTTCACCGCCGCCATGTGCTGGACAGCCTGGGCATCCGTGGCTCAGAGGGTCTGCGCGCCGACATTCCGGCCGTACTCGCCCGTTTGCGCAAACTGCGCGACGATTTCGTTTCCGGCCCGGCATCGACACCGGAAAAGCTTGGCGACCGCGCCATTGCCGGGCGGGCGCGTCTTGCCGGGCCGGGCCGGGTGACGGTCGAGGGAACGGAGATCACGGCGCGCGCCATCATTCTTGCACCGGGGAGTCGCCCGATCGTGCCGGAGCCCTGGCGCGCCTTTGGCGCGCGGATTCTCACTACTGACACCCTCTTCGAGCAGACCGACCTGCCGCGGCGCATAGCCGTGATCGGCATGGGGGCCATCGGCATCGAGATGGCGCAGGCGCTTGCCCGGCTTGGCCTCGACGTGGCGGGCTTCGACAGCGGCGACACCATCGCCGGAATTGACGACGCCGAGGTGCTCGCCGCCTTCCGCCCGCTCATCGAAACGGAGTTGGAGCTGCATCTGGGCGCCGAGGCGCGGATCGAGGCGGCGGGAGCCGCGCTGCGCGTGAGCAGCGGAGATACCGATTTCGAGGCCGATGCGGTGCTTGCGGCGATCGGGCGCAAGCCGAATATCGACAATCTGGGTCTTGAAACGCTCGGTGTCGAACTCGATGATCGCGGCATGCCGCCGGTCGATCCCGCCACGTTGCGCTTTGGCGATCACATGGTATTCTTGGCCGGCGATGCCAATGGCGACCGCCCGATCCTGCACGAAGCCGCCGACGAAGGGCATATCGCCGGACGCATGGCCGCGCCGGGGGCGGATGCGGCGGGCCTGTGCCGCCGCACGCCCCTTTCCATCGTTTTTTCCTCGCCACAAGTCGCGCGCGCTGGGCCGCCGCTGTCGGACCTGTCCGCGCATGACCTGGTCACGGGCACGGCGGATTTTTCTTCGCAGGGCCGCGCCCGCATCGCCGCGAGTGCGGCGGGCATCATGCGAATCCATGCCGATCGCGCGACGGGCCGGCTTCTGGCGGCGGAAATGTCCGTGCCCGCCGCCGAGCACATGGCCCACCTTCTCGCGCTCGCCGTCGAGCGTGGGCTGACGGTGGCGGATGTGCTGGCCATGCCCTTCTATCACCCCGTGCTGGAGGAAGGATTGCGCAGCGCCTTGCGCGACCTCGCGCGCTCGGTTTCCGGCACCGGCGGTTCAGACCTTTCCCGGTGCGAGGCGATCGGGCACGCCGCGCTTGACTGATTTCCAAGATTGGAACGCATGCAGCGAAAGCGGTCCGCCAGCGGATCGGTGGGCATTGAAAAATAGAGATATAAAGCGTGATCGGATCGCAGGTGCCGTGCAAGAATGGCTCAGCGCTTGCGGCGACGCTTCACTCCTCCACGCTGACCGGGCCGGCCAGCGGTGGACCGCCCGGCGCGGGTGCCGGCATCCTCGACCGCCTCCTCGATGACCGATTGCCGCGCCAGCGGGTCGTCGGCGATGGCCAGCTCGACCGTTTCCAGCCGCTTGATCTCGTCGCGGATACGGGCGGCTTCCTCGAACTCCAGGTTCTCGGCCGCCTTGCGCATCTGGGTCCTCAGCGCCTCCAGGTGCGCGGCAAGATTGGCGCCGACCAGCGGCTTCTCGATCTTCGCTGTCACCCGGTTCATGTCGGTGTCGCCCTGCCACAGGCCAGACAGCACGTCCTCGACGTTCTTCCGGATCGTCGCCGGCGTGATGCCGTGCTCGATGTTGTAGGCCATCTGCTTTTCGCGCCGGCGGTTCGTCTCGGCCAGGGCGCGCTCCATCGAGCCGGTGGTGCGGTCGGCATACATGATCACCCGCCCCTCGGCATTGCGCGCCGCCCGCCCGATGGTCTGCACGAGCGAGGTCTCGGACCGCAGGAAGCCTTCCTTGTCGGCATCGAGGATCGCGACCAGCCCGCATTCGGGGATATCCAGCCCCTCGCGCAACAGGTTGATCCCCACCAGCACGTCGAACGCGCCTAGCCGCAGGTCGCGCAGGATCTCGATCCGTTCGATCGTGTCGATGTCGGAATGCATGTAGCGCACACGGATACCCTGTTCATGCAGGTATTCGGTCAGATCCTCGGCCATGCGCTTGGTCAGCACGGTGACCAGAATCCGCATGTCCTTCTGCGCCACGATGCGGATCTCGTCGAGCAGGTCGTCCACCTGCGTCGTCACCGGCCGGATCTCGACCTGCGGATCCAACAGGCCCGTCGGGCGGATCACCTGTTCGGCGAAGACGCCGCCGGTCTGCT
>SLKW01000078.1 GCA_007134405.1 Paracoccaceae bacterium | reverse complement strand
CGTCGGCGACGATCTGCGCCTCCATCTCGTGCTGGCGGGCGTTGAGGACGTTGTGCGGGATGCCGGCCTTCTTCAGCATCGCCGAAAGCTCTTCGGATTTCTCGATCGAGGTGGTGCCGACAAGGATCGGCTGGCCGCGGCCATGCGCCTCGCGGATCGCCTCCATGATGCCGTCGAACTTCTCGCCCGCCGTCTTGAAGACCTGATCATGTTCGTCGACGCGCGCAATGGGCTTGTTCGTGGGGATCTCGACCACGCCGAGGCCGTAGATCTCCTTGAACTCGTCGGCCTCGGTCGCCGCGGTGCCGGTCATGCCGGCGAGTTTTTCATAGAGGCGGAAGTAGTTCTGGAACGTCACCGAGGCCATGGTCACGTTCTCGGGCTGGATCGCCACGCCTTCCTTCGCCTCCACCGCCTGGTGCAGCCCGTCCGAGAGCCGCCGGCCGACCATCATGCGGCCGGTGAATTCGTCGATCAGCACGATCTGGTTGTCGCGGACGATGTAATTCTGATCCTTGAAGAGCATCTTGTGGGCGCGCAGCGCCTGGTTGACGTGGTGCACCAGCGTCGTCGATTCAGGATCGTAGAGCGAGCGGCCCGGCGGCAGCAGCCCCGCCTCCTGCAGCTTCTCCTCGATGAATTCGTTGCCTTCTTCGGTGTAGTTGCAGACGCGCTGCTTTTCGTCGAGCGTGTAATGCTCCTCCTGCAGAAGGGGCATCAGCTTGTCGACCTTGACGTAAAGGTCCGAACGGTCCTGCGACTGGCCCGAGATGATGAGCGGCGTGCGCGCCTCGTCGATGAGGATCGAGTCCACCTCGTCGACGATGGCGAAGTAATGCCCGCGCTGGTACATATGCGCGAGGTCGGTCTTCATGTTGTCGCGCAGATAATCGAAGCCCAGCTCGTTGTTCGTCGCATAGGTGATGTCGGCGGCGTAGGCGTCCTTCTTCTCGTCGTCGGGCTGGTGCGGGATGACGACGCCGGTGGTCATGCCGAGCTTGGCGTAGACCTTGCCCATCCATCCCGCGTCGCGCTTGGCGAGGTAATCGTTGACGGTGACGATATGCACGCCGCGGCCGGTGAGCGCGTTGAGATAGGCCGGGAAAGTCGCGACCAGGGTCTTGCCCTCGCCCGTCTTCATCTCGGCGATATTGCCCTGGTGCAGGAAGATGCCGCCGATGAGCTGCACGTCGAAGGCGCGCAGGCCCAGCGCCCGCAGCGCGGCCTCGCGGCAATTGGCGAAGGCTTCGGGCAGCAGCGCCTCGAGGCTCTCGCCCTCGGCGCAGCGCTTCTTCAGCTCCTCGGTCTTGGCGATCAGATCGGCGTCGCTTTTCGCCTTGAACTCTGGCTCCAGGTCGTTGATCTGCTCGACCTGCGGGCGCACCGCCTTCACCTTCCGGTCATTCGGGGTGCCGAAGATCTTACGGCTCAGGGTGCCAAGGCCCAACATCTGTTCTCCGCTCGCAATCGCATGAACGTCTCAAGCACGTCCGGGGGTTGTGGGCTGGCGGGCGGTTTCCTAAAACCGGGCGAGCCGGGCCGCATCGCCAGCGAAAAGTCAGCAGCGATGTAAGGGCCGCCCCTTTGGGAGTCAATCGCGCGCGCCCCGCGGCGCCGCGCAGAGGAGAGACCGAATGCACAAACCGACGACTTTCATCGCCGCCGCGGCGCTGGGGCTGGCGCTTGCCCTGCCTCTCAAGGCCGAGGAGCCCAGCGCCGACACCGTCCTCGCCCGCGTCGGCGAGGTCGAGATCACGCTGGGCCATGCGCTGGCGCTGCGCGAGCAGCTGCCGCAACAGTTCCAGACGGTGCCGGACGAGACACTGTTTCCCGCCATCGTCGAGCAGCTGATCGAGCAGGAATTGCTGCATCAGTACAAGGCCGACGACCTGAACCGGCGCCAGCGCGCGATGCTGGACAACGAGCTGCGCAACTTCTCGGCCAATGCCGCGCTGACCGAAGTGGCCGAGGCCGCGGTCAGCGACGGCGCGATCGAGGAGGCCTACGAGGCCTTTGCCGCCGAATTCGCCGAGGGCGAGCCCGAGACCGAGTACAATGCGGCGCATATTCTCGTGCGCAGCGAGGAAGAGATCGAGGAGGTGATCGCCGAACTGGAGGACGGCCGCGATTTCGCCGAGGTCGCGCGCGAATACTCCATCGACGGCTCGGCGCAGGGCGGCGGCGATCTGGGCTGGTTCGGCCAGGGCGTGATGATCCCGCCCTTCGAGGAAGCCGTGATGGCGCTGGAGCCGGGCGAGGTCTCGGGCCCGGTCGAGACGCAGTTCGGCTGGCATGTCGTCAAGCTCATCGACCGGCGCGACGCGCAGGTGCCGCCGCTTGCCGATGTGCGCGAGGACCTGGTCGACCAGATCCAGCGCGAGGCGGCGCGCGCGCTGGTCGAGGATCTGCGCGGCGACACCGAGGTCGAGAACATGGCGACCGACATGGATCCGGGCATCCTGAGCCGGACCGAACTGCTGGACGACTGAGCGCGGCAGGCGTAGAAAACCCAGGCCCGCCCCCGCGCTGGGGGCGGGCCTTTCGGTTCCAGGCAGGAGGTGGGGCATGGCGAAGAAGCACAAGGCCAAGGCGAAGAAATGGAAGGCCGAGGCCAAGTCGCTGCGCGACCAGGTGGCCGGGCTGGTCGGGGACGTCGCCGGAACCGTCGGGGGCGCGGTCAGCGGCATCGTGAGCCGGCCGGCGATCTCGCCGCTGGCGCCGCCGGATGGCCTGCCCGACCTGCCGCCGATCGCCGGGGCGGAATTCGCCGCGGTCGAGGCGGGCGTGCGCTACAAGGGGCGGCTCGACGTGATGCTGGCGCGGCTGGCGCCCGGAACGGTGATCGCAGGTACCTTCACGCGCTCGCAGACGCGCTCGGCGGCGGTGCGCGACTGCCAGGCGAAGATCGGCGGTGCGGAGGACACGGCGGGGGCCGCCTTCCTGGTCAATTCGGGCAATTCCAACGCGTTTACCGGCGCGCGGGGCGCGGCCTCGGTCGCGGCGCTGTGCGAGGGGCTTGCCGGCAAGCTCGACCTGCCGGCGGCGCGCGTCTTCACCGCCTCCACCGGCGTGATCGGCGAGCCGTTGCCGCATGAGCGCATCGCCGATAAATTCGACGCTCTGGTGGGCGGTCTGTCGGCCGATGCGCTGCCGCAGGCGGCGCGCGCGATCATGACGACCGACACCTACCCCAAAGCCGCGGCCGTCGAGGTCGAGATCGACGGCAAGCCCGTGCGCATCGCCGGCATCGCGAAGGGCTCGGGCATGATCGCGCCGGACATGGCGACGATGCTGGTCTATATCTTCACCGATATCGGCGTCCCGCAGAAGGGGCTTCAGTCGATGGTCTCGCGCCTGACCGAGCAGACCTTCAACGCCATTACCGTCGACAGCGACACCTCGACCTCGGACACGTTACTGGTGGCCGCGACGGGGAAAGGTGCGTTGAAATTGAAGGACATGCGCGCCGCCTCGGCCAAGGCCTTCGAGAAGGCGCTTTACGAGGTGATGCTGGATCTGGCGCATCAGGTCGTGCGCGACGGCGAGGGGGCGACGAAGTTCGTCGAGGTCGCGGTGAGCGGGGCGCGGGACGATGCGGATGCGAAACGGTGCGCGATGGCGATTGCCAATTCGCCACTGGTCAAGACCGCGATCGCCGGCGAGGATCCGAACTGGGGGCGGATCGTGATGGCGGTCGGCAAGTCCGGGGCCGAGGCCGACCGCGACAAGCTGGCGATCCGCTTTGGCGAGATCATGGTGGCGCGCGACGGCATGGTCGATCCCGATTACGCCGAGGCCGAGGGGGCGGCCTACATGAAGAATGCGGAGTTGCAGATCGGCGTCGACCTGGGCCTGGGCAAGGGCAGCGCCACGGTTTGGACCTGCGATCTGACGCAGCGGTATATCGAGATCAATGCCGACTACCGGTCGTGATCCCGCCCTGCGCGCCGCGGGTCCGACGGGGTCCGGGGCTGAGCCGCGGGCGGCGGGGAAACGGCTGGTCCTGGTCGCCGCCGTGGCGCTGATCGACGCCGACGGGCGCATCCTGCTGGCCCAGCGGCCGGTGGGTAAGTCCATGGCGGGGCTATGGGAATTTCCCGGCGGCAAGGTCGAGCCCGGCGAGACGCCCGAGGCCGCGCTGATCCGCGAGCTGCACGAGGAGCTGGGCATCGCCACCTGGGAATCCTGCCTTGCGCCGTTGACCTTTGCCAGCCACGGCTACCCGGAATTCCACCTGCTGATGCCGCTCTTTGCCTGCCGCAAATGGCAGGGCGCGCTGCAGCCGCGCGAGGGGCAGGCGCTGAAATGGGTGCGCCCGGCGCAGCTGCGCGACTACCCGATGCCGCCCGCCGATCTGCCGCTGATCCCGATCCTGCGCGATTGGCTGTAACGCCAACCGGCGGGTCGGTGGGAGGGTTTACGAAAGCTTGACGGGGAGTGCAGGCGCGTCGGTCCCGAAGACCGGGGAATGGGTCGGATCGCCTTGGTACGTTGGGATTTCGGGCGTATGGCAAACGTATGACAAACGTATGACAAACGTATGGCAGGCGTATGACACGCGTATGGCAGTCTCGGCCATTTCAGGCGGATTCCGGGGAAAACGGGGGTCGAAACGGGAGGCGCGCGCAACGTACGCCGGGCGGCGGGGCGCAACGCTTCGGGGGTGCAAACTGGGGCCGGAATGTCGCATAAGGCCAGATTCCGGAACTCGATAGGGCCAGATTGGCGCGAGGTAGTTTCAAGATTGAAACAAAACCGGTCACACGCTACCCTGCCGCGCGACTTTCCCCCCTCCACCCCACCCGGATCAAGCCCGCCATGCAAACCGATTTCGCCCGCACCCGCGACCTGTTCGACCTGCCCGAGGGGGTGATCTACCTCGACGGCAATTCGCTGGGGCCGCTGCCGAAGGGCGTGGCCGCGCGGGTGGCGGGCGCGGTCAGCGACGAGTGGGGCCAGATGCTGATCACCGGCTGGAACCGCGCCGGCTGGATGGAGATGCCAGCCCGCATAGGCGACCGGATCGCGCGGCTGATCGGCGCCGAGGCGGGCCATGTGGTGATGGGCGACACGCTGTCGATCAAGGTCTTCCAGGCGCTGGCCTCGGCGCTGGAGATGCGGCCGGACCGAAAGGTGATCCTGTCGGACACGGGCAACTTCCCCTCGGACCTGTATATGGCCGAGGGGCTGTGCCGGATGCTGGGCCAGGGGTTCGAGCTGCGCACCGCCGCGCCCGAGGCGGTGGCGGAGGCGATCGACGACAGCGTCGCGGTGCTGATGCTGACCGAGGTCGATTACCGCACCGGGCGGCGGCACGACATGCCGGCGCTGACCGCGAAGGCGCATGCGGCGGGCGCGCTGACGGTCTGGGACCTGGCGCATTCGGCGGGCGCGACGGACGTGAAGGTGGCCGAGGGCGGCGCGGATTTCGCGGTGGGCTGCACCTACAAGTACCTCAATTCCGGCCCCGGCGGGCCGGCCTTCATCTATGTCGCGCCGCGCCATGCCGAGCGCGCGGTGCCGGCGCTGTCGGGCTGGCTGGGCCACGAGGCGCCCTT
>SLKW01000138.1 GCA_007134405.1 Paracoccaceae bacterium | reverse complement strand
CGCCCTGAATCGTCCCGTTGTCCGCCCTGTCAGCGGCTCCGGATCCCGCCTTCCGACCGGGCCGGCACCCCATGACCCCGCTCCTCACCCTCCGCGACGTCGTCGTCGAATTCCCCGCCGTCAGCGGGATCAAGGCCCTGCTGACGCCCCCCGAAAAACGCCGCGTCCGCGCCCTCGACGGCGTCTCGCTCGACGTGCAGGCGGGTGAGACGCTGGCCGTGGTGGGCGAGTCCGGCTCGGGCAAGACCACGCTCGCCCGCGCCATCAACGGCCTCGTCCCGCTCGCCGGCGGGCAGGTCACGTTCGACGGTCTGGCGCTCCACGAACGCCCCGACTGGCACACCGTCCGCCGCCGCGTCGCGATGATGTTCCAGGACCCCGTGGGCTCGCTCTCGCCCCGCAAGACCGTGCGCGACCTGGTGCTGGAACCCTTCGTCATCCACGGCATCAAGCTGGCGGACCGCCAGGCGAAGGCGGTGCAGCTTCTCGCCGACGCCGGCCTCGGCCCCGACTTCCTCAACCGCTACCCGCACCAGCTGTCCGGCGGCCAGGCCCGCCGCGTCGGCGTCGCCCGCGCCCTCGCCCTGACCCCGACGCTCGTGCTGGCCGACGAGCCCACCGCCGGCCTCGACGTGTCGGTGCAGGGCGAGATCCTCAACCTGATGAACCGCATCAAGACCGACCACGGCCTGACCACGCTGATCATCACCCACAACCTCAACATCCTGCGCCACATCGCCGACCGGATCGCGGTCATGTATCTGGGCCGCATCGTCGAGGTCGGCCCGGTCGAGCGCCTGCTCACCGCCCCCGCCCACCCCTACACCCGCGCGCTGATGGCCGCGAACCCCGAACCCGACCCCACCGCCCGGCGCGAACGCATCGTCCTGAAGGGCGAGACCCCGGCGCTGAACGCCCGCCCCACGGGCTGCGAGTTCCACCCCCGCTGCCCCATCGCGCGCCCGGACTGCGCCACCCGCGTGCCGCTCCTGGAACCCGCCACCACTGGCGGCCGCGTCGCCTGCCACTACCCGCTGACGAAGGAGCCCGCCCCCGCATGAGCTACGGCATCTACATCGGCCGCAACCACACCGCCGACGGCCATGCCTGGCTGGCGGGCTACGGCGACGAACCCTCCAGCCACTGGCTGGAACTCGTCCCGCGCCAGACCCACGCCCCCGGCGCGACCATCGAGGTCGGCGTCTCGCCCGCCTCCGACCTGCCCGGCATCCGCTCCACCATCCCGCAGGTGCCCGAGACTTTCCGCCACCTTCGCGTCAGCTACAGCCACTATCTCGGCGTGCCCGCGCCGATCACCAACGGCGGGCTGAACGAACACGGGGTCGCGGTGCGCGACATCTGGTCCCCCTCGCGCCCCGAACTGATCGCGATGACGCCGCCCGACCAGTCGGGCCCCAACTATTCCGACCTCGCCAGCATCGTGCTCGAACGCGCCCGCACCGCCCGCGAGGGGGTGGAGATCATCGCCGCCCTGATCGCCGGGCACGGCTATTCCTGCTACGGCGGCAATTCGCACATCATCGCGGACCCTGAAGAGGCCTGGGTGGTGATCGAATTCGCCGGGGCGCGGAAACTCTGGGTCGCCGAACGCCTGGGCCCCGACGCCATCCGCGCCTCGCGCCCCGGCTGGATCGGCGCGATCCCGGCCGCGCCCGACGACACCTTCCGCTTCCCCGACCACTTCATCGCCTTCGCCATCGACCAGGGCTGGTACGACCCCGCGCAAGGCCCCTTCGACGTCAACCGCGTCTACGGCGACGGCAAGGGGCGCTGGGAGGGCGTGCAATGGGTCGAGGCCGAGATGCGCGCCCGCGCCGCCCGGCCGGAAAAGATCGGTTTCAAGGACGTCGTCTGGTCCATCGCCAGCGAGAAACTGACCGGCGACACCGCCGGCTACGGCCAGATGGTGCCGCTCACGCACCCCCGCCACGACGCGCTGCGGGTGATGTGGCACGCCCCGGTCGGGCCGGTCACGTCAACGCTCGTACCCGTGTTCCTGGGCATGAGCGACGTGCCGCTGGAATTCGGCCCGCACCGATACCTGACCTCGGGCGAGAGCGCGCGCTTCCTCGACACCCGCCACGCCGGACGCAACCCCGACACGGTCAGCCACATCCCGCAGGGGGCCGAGGTGACGCGCGCGGCCTTCCAGACGGGCAAACGTCTGATGCACCTGGCCTTTCAGATGCCCGAACCGCTCCTGGCCGAGGTCTGGGCCTATTGCCGCGCGACCGAGGCGCGTCTGGCGGAGGAATTGCCCGACGTGCTGCGCAGTGCGGAAATCCTGCTTGACGCCGAGGAAGCGCCGCTGGCGGAAAGGTTGCTCACGGATCACGCGGCGACCCGTTTGCTCGCGGCCTTGACCGAAACCGAGGCGTTGGCCGCTGCCGCCGAAATCCGCCTTCGCGCGGCGGGTGCACTCAACTTCGGTATCCCGCGCGGTCCCGCGCAGATCTGGTAGGCCGTAAACGAGTCGCGCGGAAGTGCTGAAACTCGGAACACGAAGCGCGCGAGAAATCGCGGCCGTGCCAATGGCGGTGGCAAATATTTGCTGATCGACACCGGCGTTCGGAATAGCGCGGGCTCAAAAGGCGACCGCGCTCGCGATTGCGCATAGATGCGGATTTTTGCACCAATGTCGCGTTTTACGGACGACTATCGCGTGTATATTGCGCGATTGTCGATAATTCGCGCCGTCGCATGCGGCTGCAACCCCATGCGGTCAGGAAATCGCTGCCGCGCGGCCCGCTTTCTCTTTTCGGTCGATTATGTCAAAGATTAATGCAACCGGGTTCAATCGGTGAGAGAGTGCAGCGCATGCGCGGCACGTGCCGTCTGTTCATGTTGACTGGAAAGCTCATTATGTCCCGTTTCTGCCTCATCCTCGAACCCGTCCCCCTGATTGCGAAGGACCTCGCCACGACGGCGCGCGAAAATCTGGGATTCCAGCCGCTGCTTGCCACGTCCGAGGCCGAGGCGCTGCGGCTGATGGACAGTTTGGATGCCGCGAAACGAATTGCGCTGGCCTTCATTCACGACACCGCGGCACATTTCCAGTCGAGCGCGCTGCGCCCGATACTCGAGGCGCGGGACACCGAAATCGTTCTTCTGGGCCCAGATCCGCGCAGCGACTGGCCGACGGGTGCCTGGCCCGCCCTGGTCTGGCCGTTTTCGACCGATCAGGTGCTGGAACTGGTCGCATCCCTGGAAACACTGGCGCAGCCGCCCAAGGCCTGCTGATCGCAGGCCGGGCCGTTCGCCGTCAGAGCAATGGGCGCACCCGCGGCGGTTCGGGCTCCGTCAGGGCCTGCTCGGCGAGTGCGGCGTGGTCGTTCACTTTCAGCCTGCCGCTGCCGATCTCGACCAAATCGCGCAGCCGTGCCAGGGTCTTGTTGGTATGGACGACCGACAGACCCAGCGCATCGGCGAGATCGGCCTGCCGGTAGGGAAAGGGCACGGCGCCGTCCGCGTCGTGCAGTCCCAGCGCAGCAAGGCGGGTGTGGATGCGCAGGAGCGCCCAGGCCGTGCGTTGCAACGCGGTGCGCCGGCCCAGTGTCGCGATGATTTCACCCAGGAAATGCTCCTCGGTCGCGGCGATATAGGTCAGCGCGTAGGCGCGTTCGGATTGATCGCGAAACAGTTCGGGCAGGCGGTTCTTGCGGAAGCGGCACAGGCGCATGGGCGAGGCGGCCTGAACCGTTGCAGCGGCTTCGCCCGTCAGGCTGCCGCTGAGGCCAGTGACGTCGCCCGGGAAGACGAAATTCACCATCTGCCGCTCGCCATTCTCCAGCGTCTTGTAACGACCACCCTGACCGGACAAAACGGTGTAGAAATGCGAAAGCGAAGCGCCTTCTTCAAACAGCACGTCGCCACGCGCGAGGTCCACCTCGCCATCGCGGAAATCCATCATGAAGGCCAATTCCGCCTCCGAGAAGGCGGCGAAAATCGGCGTGCAGCGAAGGACACAGGTCTGGCAGGGATGTGGCGGCGGCATGAAACGAAAATCTGACTGGCGAACATGCGCCTGCCTTGAAAAACTAGCGTGGAAATGTGAGGGCGCGCAACCGGAAAGTCGCCGGAGCGTTGCCTTTGCAGGCATGACGGAAACGGGACGGGAATGGCAGAGCGGTGGACTTACGCGTACGCCTTGGGCGGTGTCGTCGCGACGGTACTGGCTGGCATCGTGATCGTGAACGTCCTGCCCGACCGGCGCGAGTTGCGCAATCCCGTCACCCCGGCGGTTCTGACCTCCGACCCTGCGTTTATGAGAACCATCTCGGGGCTTTACGGGTCGAACCTGCTATCCGGTAACAGCGTCCAGACGCTGCTCAACGGCGACGAGATCTTTCCGGCGATGCTGGAGGCGATCCGCTCGGCCGAAACCTCGATCAATTTCGAGACCTATGTCTACTGGTCGGGGCAGATCGCGCGCGCGTTCGCCGACGCGCTGATCGAACGCGCGCAGATAGGGGTCGATGTCCGGGTGATGATGGACTGGGTCGGCTCCAAGCCGACCGACCCGGCGCTGATCGAGAGGATGGAGGACGGCGGCGTGAAGGTCGTCCGTTTCCGGCCGGTGCGCTGGTACACGCTCGACCGGATCAACAACAGGACGCACCGCAAGCTTTTGATCGTCGATGGAAAAATCGGGTTCACGGGCGGTGTCGGGATCGCGGACGAATGGGCCGGGGACGCGCGCACGCCCGACGAATGGCGCGAGTCGCATTATCGGGTAACCGGGCCGGTCGTGGCGATGCTGCAGGGCGCTTTCGTCGAGAACTGGGTCGAGGATACCGGCGAGGTCTTGCAGGGCGATGCACATTTTCCGCCGCTCGAGGAGACGGGCGAGACGGTGGCGCAACTGGTTGTCAGCAGCACCGGCAGCCGCAACTACATCCACCTGATGCTGATGACGGTCATCGCCGCCGCCGAGAACCATATCCGCATCGCCACCCCCTATTTCGTGCCCGACGATGTGGCGATCGCGCAGTTGTTGCTTGCCCGCCAGCGCGGGGTCGAGGTGGATGTGATCGTGCCGAATTCCCATATAAACAAGGACTTCGTGCGCAATGCCTCGCGCCATTTCTGGGGGCCGCTGCTGGAAGCGGGGGTGCGTATCCACGAGTATCAGCCGACCTTCATCCACGCCAAGCTGCTGATCGTCGACGAGACATTCGCGACGGTGGGGTCCACGAATTTCGACGAGCGGTCGTTTCGGCTGAACGACGAGGCCAATCTCAACGTCTTCGACGCGGAATTCGCCCGCGAGAAGATCGCGGTCTTCGAGCGCGATCTGGCGCAGACCGAGCGCATCACACTGGAATCCTGGCAAAACCGGCCGTTCTGGCAGAAGGCTCTGGACTGGAGCCTCAGCTGGCTTCGCCCGCAGCTTTGAGCGCCTTGCGGCGTCCGCATTCGGCGGCATTGGTTGACGAAAGCTTGCCGGTGCGGGCGGGCGTGGGGGTCCCGGCAGCGGGGAAAGCGGGGCATTCACCTTGGTTTTCTGGGAAATCGGGCGCTGGCAAGCGTATGACAAGCGTATGACAAGCGTATG
>SLKW01000292.1 GCA_007134405.1 Paracoccaceae bacterium | reverse complement strand
ATCTTCGGCGGCACGATCTCGAACCGGAAGGGGGTGAACGTCCCCGATGTGGAGCTGCCCGTCGCGGCGCTGTCGCCCAAGGATCGCGCCGATCTGGAATTCGCCTGCAACCTCGGCGTCGACTGGCTGGCGCTGAGCTTCGTGCAGCGCCCCGCCGACGTGATCGAGGCCCGCGACCTGGCGCGCGGCCGCGCCGCGATCATATCCAAGATCGAGAAGCCCTCGGCGCTGAAGGTGTTCGACGAGATCCTCGATCTTTCCGACGGGATCATGGTGGCGCGCGGCGATCTGGGTGTCGAATTGCCGGTGCAGAACGTACCCGCGATCCAGAAACGGCTGGTGCGCAAGGCGCGCGCCGCCGCCAAGCCGGTGATCGTGGCGACGCAGATGCTCGAATCGATGATCTCCTCGCCGATGCCGACGCGGGCCGAGGTTTCGGACGTCGCCACCGCAATCTACGAGGGCGCGGACGCAGTGATGCTCTCGGCCGAATCGGCTGCTGGCTCCTATCCGGTCGAGGCCGTGCAGACCATGCACAACGTCGCGCTTTCGGTCGAAAGCGATCCGACCTGGCGCGAAATCATCCTCGCCTCGCGGCGCATCGAGCACCGCACCGTGGCCGATGGCATCGTCGCCGCGGCGCGCGAGATCGCCGAGACGACCGACATCAAGGCGATCTGCTGCTTCACCGAATCGGGCTCGACCGCGGGAAAGGTCGCGCGCGAGCGGCCCTTCGTGCCGATCATCGCCCTCAGCCACAAGACCGACGCGCTGCGCCGGATGTGCCTGATCTGGGGGACCCATTGTGTCGCCACCGGCCCGGTCGACCGGTTCAAGACGGCGGTGATCAATGCCGTGCGCGCGGCGCGCGATTTCGGCTTCGCCGAAGAGACGGACCAGATCGTCGTCACCGCCGGTATTCCATTCAACGTGCCGGGCACCACCAACATCCTGCGCGTCGCGCCCTGCGACGAACGGCTGATCTTCCGCGCCGAGGCCGAATAGCCCCTCGCCCCCTTGCACCATGCGCATCCCGCCGCTATAGCGCACGCCTCAGCCCGCGCGGCCGGCCGATGTGGCATGCCGAGTCGCGTGTTTCACCTCTCGCCAAGAAGGAGATGGAAATGCCCAAGATGAAGACCAAGGCAAGCGCCAAGAAGCGCTTCAAGGTCACCGCGACCGGCAAGATCATGTCGGCGCAGGCCGGCAAGCGGCACGGGATGATCAAGCGGACGAAGAAGTTCATCCGCGACGCGCGCGGCACCAAGGTGCTGAGCGAGCCGGATACCCGCATCGTCAAGACCTACATGCCCTACGACCGGTAAGGAGACCGAACCCATGTCACGTGTTACCTCGGGCAAAGTCACCCACGCCCGCCATCGCAAGGTCGTCAAGGCCGCCAAAGGCTACTACGGCGCCCGCTCGCGGAACTTCCGCACCGCCACGCAGGCGGTCGACAAGGCCAACCAGTACGCCACCCGCGACCGCAAGAACCGCAAGCGCAGCTTCCGCGCCCTGTGGATCCAGCGGATCAACGCCGCGGTCCGCGCCATCGATCCGACTCTCACCTATTCGCGCTTCATCTTCGCGCTCGACAAGGCGGGGATCGAGGTCGACCGCAAGGTGCTCGCCGATCTCGCCGTGCACGAGCCCGAAGCCTTCGGTCAGATCGTCGAGAAGGCCCGCGCCGCGACCGCCTGAGGCGATCGCCGCCAGCCCGCGGGGGCCCGGCCCGCCGCGCAAGCGGCAAAAGGTCTTCCGCGCAGCAGTCCGCTACGCCCCGCGCCAAAGGCGCGGGGCGATTTCGTTGCGGCCCTATGCAAATGCCCCGATCCGCGCCCCGGTGACACCGCCGCACGCTTGCGCTATGCCGGCGCCGAACCCGCCCGGCAGGAGACTTTCGCATGTCAAAGCCCCCCTCTCGCAGCGATCGCGCCAAGGCCGCCGCCGCGCAACGCTCGGTCGCCTTCATCGAGGATGGCATGAAAGTCGGCCTCGGCACCGGCTCTACCGCAGCGCTGATGGTCCGCGCCCTGGCCGAGCGGGTGCGCACCGAGGGCCTGACGCTTACCTGCGTCGCCACCTCCACCCGCACCGCCGACCAGGCCCGGGGCGAGGGGTTGAAGGTCGTCCCGCTCGACGAGGCAGGCTGGCTCGACCTGACAATCGACGGGGCGGACGAATTCGACGCGGATCTTTCGCTGATCAAGGGCGGCGGCGGCGCGCTCCTGCAGGAGAAGATCGTGGCCGCCGCCAGTGACCGGATGATCGTGATCACCGACGCCTCGAAAGAGGTGAAGACGCTCGGTGCCTTCCCCCTGCCGGTCGAGGTGATCCCGTTCGGATGGACCGCCACGCAGCATCTGATCGGCGAGAATCTGGAGGAAGCCGACGTACTGGGCACGGAAATCTCACGCCGCATGGCCGGGTCCGAGCCATTCCGCACCGACGAGGGGAATTTCATCCTCGACCTCGCGCTGGTCCGGATCGGCGATGCGCGCAAACTGTCGCTGACACTGAACCAGATCCCCGGCGTGGTGGAGAACGGGCTCTTCCTGGGGCTGTGCGATGCGGTGATCATCGGCCATGGCGACGGCCGGGTCGAGACGCGCGACCTGCACACCGGCACGGTGCACGAGGAATCGGTGCTCTTTGAAGAGACCGACAACATCTTCCGCGATCTCTGAGGCAGGCATGGTTTTCGACTACGATCTTTTCGTCATCGGCGGCGGCTCGGGCGGGGTGCGCGCAGCGCGCATCGCCGCCGGCTACGGCGCCTCCGTCGCCCTGGCCGAGGAATACCGGATGGGCGGCACCTGCGTGATCCGCGGCTGCGTTCCGAAGAAGCTGATGGTCTACGCCTCGAGCTATCCCGACGCCATGGCCGAGGCGCGCGCCTATGGCTGGCAGGCCAGTTGCGAGAGTTTCGACTGGCCCCGGTTCCGCACCACCCTGCACGCCGAACTCGACCGGTTGGAAGGGGTCTATACGCGCAATGCCGAGGCCGCGGGCGTCACGCTTTACCACCAGCGCGCGCAGCTCATCGATCCGCATACCGTCCTGCTTGCCGATGGCAGCCGGCTCCGGGCGCGCCACATTCTCGTCGCCACCGGCGGCACGCCCTGGCTGCCCGAGAAATTCCGTAACCTCGGCGCCATGACGTCGAACGAGATCTTTCTGGCCGAGAAACTGCCGCGTTCGATCCTGATCATCGGTGGCGGTTTCATCGCCTGCGAATTCGCCTGCATCCTGCACGGGCTCGGCGTCGAGGTGGTGCAGTATTATCGCGGCGCGCAGATCCTGCGTGGATTCGACGACGACCTGCGCGCCCATGTTGCCGCCGAAATGGCCGCGCAGGGAATCGGCCTGCAGGTCGATACCGACCTGGTCGACCTGATCCGGCTGGACGATGGCCGGTTCGCTGCCACCGACACCCGTGGCGCCCGCCGCGAGTTCGACCATGTCCTGTTCGCCACGGGACGCGTGCCCAATACCTTCGGGCTCGGGCTCGAAGCCGCGGGCGTCAAGCTCGCCGCCAGCGGCGCGATCGAGGTCGATGCCTACTCGCAGACCAGCGTCCCTTCGATCTTTGCCGTCGGCGACGTGACCGACCGGATCAATCTTACACCTGTCGCGATCCGCGAGGGCCATGCCTTCGCCGACACCGTCTTCGGCGCCAAGCGCACGCCGGTCGATCACAGTCTGGTCGCCAGCGCCGTCTTCACACGCCCCGAGGCCGGCGCCGTCGGCTTGTCGGAGGAGGAGGCGCGGCAGCGCGGCCCCGTCACGATCTACATGACCACCTTCCGGCCGATGCAATCGGCCTTCGTAGGCGGACAGGGCCGGGTGATGATGAAACTCGTCTGCGACCGCGACAGCAAGCGGGTCCTCGGCTGCCACATCGTCGCGCCCGCGGCGGCAGAGATGATCCAGCTGGCCGCCGTCGCAATCGGCATGGGCGCAACCAAGGCAGATTTCGACCGCACGGTGGCCGTCCACCCAACCATGAGCGAAGAGATCGTGCTGCTGCGCACCCCGGTTTGCAGCGATTGAAATAACCGTATGGAACGTACGCGCCTGGGGCGGGTTCCATCGCGGCGGGTCACTTCTGCGCGACATCCGGGCGCAGCCGGGGCTTTTCGGGTTGAATAGGTTATGGTTGCGTCCACTTTGGTGAGGTGGCAATCAGCGCCTAATTCACAGCGACGATCCAAGCAAGGAGTGGCCATGTCTGGCAATAGTGGAGGCCCTTGGGGCGGCGGCGGAAACCGCGGCAACAGCGGGGGCCGGGGCTCGGGTGGCGGCCAGGGCCCGGGCAATCAGGGACCGCAGATCCCCGAAATCGATGACCTGGTGAAGAAAGGACAGCAGCAACTCAAGGTGCTGATGGGCGGTCGCGGTGGCGGCGGCAATCGGCGCGGCGGCCCCGACGGACCGGGGTTCAGCAGTCGCGGCGTCCTTCTGGGCCTCGCGGTCCTCGCGGTGCTTTGGGTCTTCGCCTCGTTCTACACCGTCCGGCCCGAGGAACGCTCGGTCGAGCTTCTCTTCGGTCAGGAGTACCGGATCGGTCAGCCGGGCCTCAACTTCGCGCCCTGGCCCGTCGTCCGCGCAGAGAAGGTTCAGGTCACGACCGAGCGCGTCACCGAGGTTGGCACCGGACGCGCGCAACTCGACACCGGGCTCATGCTGACCCGCGACGAAGCCATCGTGGACATTGAATTCCAGGTCGTTTGGAACGTTTCCGACCCGGCGCGCTACCTCTTCCAGCTGGCCGACCCGCATGAAACCGTGCGCGCCGTCTCCGAATCGGCCATGCGCGACATCATCGCGCGCTCGGAACTGTCGCCGATCCTCAACCGCGACCGAGGCGCCATCGCCGCCGACCTGCGCCAGGCCGCGCAGGGCACGCTGGAAAGCTACGAATCCGGCATCAACATCATCCGCGTCAACTTCGACAAGGCCGACCCGCCGTCCGAAGTGATCGACAGCTTCCGCGAAGTGCAGGCCGCACGGCAGGAGCGGGACCGCCTGGAACGCCAGGCCGACGCCTATGCCAACCGGGTTCTCGCCGCCGCGCGTGGTGAGGCCGCCCAGATCCAGGAAGAGGCCGAAGCCTACCGCGCCGAGGTGGTCAATGTCGCCGAGGGCGAGGCAAGCCGCTTCCTCGCGGTCTGGACCGAATACGTCAACGCGCCGGAGGTCACCCGCCGCCGGATGTATCTGGAAACCATGGAACAGGTGCTGGGCGACATGGATCTGACGATCCTCGACAACGTGATGGGTGAAAACGGCTCGGGCGTGCTGCCCTACCTGCCGCTCGACGGCCTGCGTGACGGTCGGCGCACCACCGATACCCAAGGGGGGAATGGCCAATGAAGAAAGTAGCCCTGATACTGCCGGTGGCCGTGATCGCCGCAGTGATCGCCCTGTCGGCGCTCTTCATCGTCGACGAGCGCGAGAATGTCCTGGTGCTGCAGTTCGGCCAGGTCAAGCAGGTCCGCACCGACCCCGGCCTCGGCGTGCGCATCCCCTTCATCCAGGAGGTCGTGCGCTATGACGCCCGCATCCTGGGGCTGCAGACGCAGCCGCT
>SLKW01000174.1 GCA_007134405.1 Paracoccaceae bacterium | reverse complement strand
TGGCACGGCCCACCGCCTCGGCCCACCGCCTCGGCCCGCCCAGACGCCGGCCCCGGCGCGCCACCTTTCGGTTAACGACCCCGAACCGCAGCGCGCGCCTCTGCCACCCGCTTGCCACCCGTTTGCCACACGCCTACCATACTGGTTCGGCCACCCCTGCCGGCGCCGCGACCGGACCCCCCGACGGCGGCCCGGCGCCACCCGAAACCGCCTCCTGTTCCGTCCCGCGAAGCTTGAAGGCATCGCTCGCGCCGCGTACATCTGCCCGGCCGAAGGGAACCGCCATGCCGATCACTTTGCCCGCCAACCTGCCCGCTTACGACGTGCTCGCCCGCGAGGGGGTGTCCGTCATGTCCGACACCCGCGCCGCGCGGCAGGACATCCGTCCGCTGAAGATCGGGCTTCTCAACCTGATGCCGAAGAAGATCCAGACCGAAAACCAGTTCGCCCGACTGATCGGCGCCACCCCCCTGCAGATCGACTTCCGACTGATCCGCATGTCCGCGCACCGCACCCGCAACACCGCGGCCGAACACATGGCCGAATTCTACCGCCCCTTCCGCCAGGTCCGGCACGAGAAATTCGACGGCCTGATCATCACCGGCGCCCCGATCGAGCACCTGCCCTTCGAGGAGGTCACCTACTGGGACGAGTTGCGCGAGGTTTTCAACTGGACGCAGACCCATGTCCATTCCACCTTCGGCGTCTGCTGGGGCGGCATGGCGATGATCCACCATTTCCACGGCGTGCAGAAGCACATGCTGGAAAAGAAGGCCTTCGGCTGCTTCCGCCACCAGAACCTGCAACCGGCTTCGCCCTACCTGCGCGGGTTTTCCGACGACGTCCTGATCCCCGTCTCGCGCTGGACCGAGATGCGGCAGGCAGAGATCGACGCCGTCCCGGACCTTGTGACGCTGCTGGGTTCAAGCGAGGTCGGCCCCTGCCTGGTCGAGGATGCGGCGCATCGCGCCCTATATATTTTCAATCACTTGGAGTACGATTCGACCACGCTGAAGGAAGAGTACGACCGGGATGTCGCCGCCGGCACGCCGATCGAGGTGCCGGTCAACTACTATCCCGGCGACGACCCGACGCGCGCGCCCACCAACCGCTGGCGCAGTCACGCGCACCTGCTCTACGGCAACTGGATCAACGAGATCTACCAGACGACCCCCTTCGACCAGGACCGGATCGGCACGGCCGAGACCGCGTGATCCGACCCTCCTCCGACGCCGAAGTCAGGGCCGAGACGCGCGTCGTCAGAGACCCAGGTCTTCCAGCGTTCGGGTGATGAGAGCCAGGCAGGGCTCGTCCGAAAACCGATGATCGGCGTCCTTGACCAGCGTCAGACGCAGATCGGGGCTCTCGGCATGGGCGAAAAGCCGCAGCGCCACCGCCACCGGAACATCGGTATCGGCCGACCCCTGGAGCAGGCGCACGGGAAACGGCAGCTTCAGCGGCTGGCGCAAGACCAGATGCTCGCGCCCGTCCTCGATCAGCCTGCGGGTGATGATGTAGGGCTCGTCGGAATAGTCCGAGGGCAGCGCCACCTGTCCGGTTTCGGACAGTTCACGCCGCTGGTCCTCGGTGAACTCGGCCCACATCCCGTCTTCGGTGAAATCCGGAGCGGCGGCGATGCCCACCAGCCCGGCCACCCGCTCGGGCAGGGCCCGCCCCACCCTGAGCGCGATCCAGCCGCCCATGGAGGACCCGACCAGCACCTGCGGCCCGCCGGTCAGCGCGTCGATCGCGGCGATCGCATCTTCCGTCCAGTCGCCGATGGAGCCTTCGAGGAAGTCGCCGGAGCTTTGACCATGACCCGAATAGTCGAGCCGCAGAAAGGCGCGCCCGCGCGCCCTGGCCCAATCCTCCAGATAGACCGCCTTGGTCCCGGTCATGTCCGACCGAAACCCCCCGAGGAAGACGACGCCCGGCTCCGCCCCTTCGGTCCGGTGATAGGCGATGCGCCGTCCCTGCGGCGTGTCCAGAAACTGCGGTTCTCTCACGTCTTCTCTCCGGTCTCGTCCAGTCCCCAGGCCACCCAGGCCCCGGCGAGTGCCATAGCAGCGAAGACCAGCAGCGTCACCCCGGCCCCGGCAAGCGAGGCGAGCGCGCCGAAGATGCCGGTGCCCAGAAGCGCTACGCCGATGATCGTGTTCGAGAGCGCCGTATAGGCCGGCCGCCTGCCCTCGGGCGCCATGTCCACAAGATGCGTCGAGCGCCCCACCCGCACCCCCTGATGCGCCAGCATCAGCGCAAAAAGCGCGCCGGGCAGCGCCCAGGCCATCCCGGCCGCGCCCAAGGCGACCGCCATCACCATGCCGAAGGCCCCGGCGATGCCGGTGAAGACCAGCACCAGCCTTGAGGACCGGTCGGAAAGCCGCCCCCAGACATAGCCCGAGACAAGCGCGGCGAGCGCCGAGGCGAGCAGCATCGCGCCCAAGCTGTCGAGCGCCGCCTCGGCTGCGCCCGAGGCCAGCAGCACCAGATAGGGCGGCGCCAGCGCCGTCGCCGTCAGAAGCCCACGCGCCATAATGAAGCGCGAGAGCTGCGCATCCTCGCGCAGATGGGCGAACATGCCCAGCATGGCGCGCAGGCTGGTGTCGGGGGTGTCGGGGTCATCGCGCTCCTCCTCAAGGCCCGCGAAGACCGCGGCGGCGGCCAGGAACGCGCCGCCGGCGACGACCAGCGCACCGATGACCAGCGCGAAGCGGTCGATCCAGCCGGCAATCAGGAGAAGCGCAAAGACAAGCACCGCCGCCGAGGCGAGCGAACCGGCGAGGCCGGTTGCCGTCCCGCGCCGCCCCTTTTCGACCGTGCGGCCCAGGATGTCCTTGTAGCTGACCGATGCGAGCGAACGGGCGAGCGCCAGCACCAGAAGCGCCGCCAGGATCGCGAGACCCGCCACCGTGCCCGTCAGCGTCGCCCCCGCCGCCGCCATCGCCAGCAGCGCCACCCCCTGCACGGCCGCCGCCGCGGCCCAGACCCATTTGCGCCGGGTCAATTGCCGGATACGCGGCGCGGCCAGCATCTGCGGCAGAAGCGAGCCCGCCTCGCGCACCGGAACCAGGAGCCCGACCAGCGCGCCGGGTGCGCCGAGCGTCGCCATCAGCCAGCTCAGCACCAGCTTCGCATCCGCCAGCCCGTCGCCCGACTTGGTGAGGCCGAGCGCAACGACATGGCGCAGGAAATTGGGCGGCTCCGCCTCGTCCTGGGGCGCAGCACCGGTGAGGCGGCGAAAGACTCCCTCAGCGGGCGGGGTGTCGGGCATCGGCGGGCGCTCCGGTCTGGCAGATCAGGTGGAGCCTAGGACGAAGCCGCGCGGTTTCAAAGCCCGCCCGGCTTGACTCGGCCCCCGCGCCCGCGCATGAAGCGCGCCGACATACCCGCAACCGGGCGTTCCGTGGGCGCCGAAACGACGAGGAGAGGCCGATGGCCACCATTTCCCTGACCTTCCCCGATGGCAATATCCGCAAGTATCCCACCGGCGTGACGCCGGCCGAGGTCGCGGGCGAGATCTCGACCTCGCTGGCCAAGAAGGCGATTTCCGCGACGGTGGACGGCGCGCACTGGGATCTGCAATGGCCGATCGAGAGCGATGCCGCGATCACGCTGCACACGATGGCCGACGACGGCCCGGCGCTGGAGCTGATACGACACGACCTCGCGCACATCATGGCCCGCGCGGTGCAGGAAATCTGGCCAGACGTGAAGGTCACCATCGGCCCGGTGATCCAGCATGGCTGGTACTACGATTTCGACCGCTCCGACCCCTTCACCCCCGAGGATCTGGGCGCGATCGAGAAGAAGATGAAGGCGATCATCGCGTCGCGCGACCCGGTCAGGACCGAGGTCTGGGACCGCGCGCGGGCGCTGGCGCATTACCGGGCGACGGGCGAAAACTTCAAGGTGGAACTGGTCGAGGCCATCCCCGAGGACCAGCCCATCCGCATGTACTGGCACGGGCACTGGCAGGACCTCTGCCGCGGCCCGCACCTGCAGCATACCGGCCAGGTTCCGGCGGATGCGTTCAAGCTGATGTCGGTCGCGGGCGCCTACTGGCGCGGCGATTCCAGCCGCCCGATGCTGCAGCGCATCTATGGCGTGGCGTTCAAGAACCGCGACGCGCTCAAGGCACATCTGACGATGCTGGAGGAAGCGGCCAAGCGCGACCACCGCAAGCTGGGGCGCGAGATGGGCCTTTTCCATTTCCAGCCCGAGGCGGTGGGCTCGGTCTTCTGGCACGCCAACGGCTTCACCGTCTGGCGGATCCTCGAGGCCTATATCCGCCGCCAGCTGGATGCCGACGGCTATGTCGAGGTGAAGACGCCGCAACTGCTCGATGCCGATCTGTGGCGGCAATCCGGCCATTGGGGCAAGTTCCGCGAGAACATGTTCGTGGTGCCCGACGAGGTGCCCGAGACCGCAGACGAGGAGGCCGATCCGGTGCTCTCGGGCAAGTCGGACCTCATGGCGCTGAAGCCGATGAACTGCCCGGCGCATGTGCAGATCTTCAAGCAGGGCACCAAGTCCTACCGCGATCTGCCGCTCAGGATGGCCGAATTCGGCTGCTGCCACCGCAACGAGGCGCATGGCGCGCTGCACGGCCTGATGCGCGTGCGACAGATGACCCAGGACGACGCGCACATCTTCTGCCGCGAAGATCAGATCGCCGCGGAAACATCTCGTTTCCTTGCACTTTTCAACCGCGTCTATTCGCATATGGGGATGACCGACATCGCCTACAAGCTCGCCACGCGGCCCGAGACGCGCGCCGGGTCCGACGCGACCTGGGACCGCGCCGAGACCGCGTTGGCCGAGGCGCTCGGCCAGGCCGGGCTGGTCTTCGAGATCGCCGAGGGCGAGGGGGCGTTCTACGGGCCGAAGCTGGAGTTTCACCTGACCGACGCCATCGGGCGGACCTGGCAGGCGGGGACGTTCCAGCTGGACTATGTGCTTCCCGAGCGGCTGGACGCAACATATGTGGGGATGGATGGGGCGAAGCATCGGCCGGTGATGCTGCATCGCGCGGTCTTCGGCACGTTCGAGCGGTTCATCGGGCTTCTGATCGAGCATTACGCCGGGCGTCTGCCGTTCTGGCTGGCACCGCGTCAGGTCGTCGTCGCCTCAATCGTGTCGGAGGCCGACGACTATGTGGCAGAGGTCGTGTCGCTATTAAAGTCCAAGGGGTTGCGCGCCGAAGCTGACATCCGGAACGAGAAGATCAACTACAAGGTCCGCGAGCATTCGCTGGGCAAGGTCCCGGCGATCCTTGCCATCGGCGCCCGCGAGGTGGCCGAGCGCACGGTGAGCCTGCGCCGGCTCGGCGCGACGCGGACCGAGACGCTGCCGCTCGATGCCGTGGCGGCGCAACTGGCCCACGAGGCGCTGCCGCCGGACTTGCGTGAGGCGGCCGACTGAGCCGCTGGCAGACGTATGGCAGGCGTATGGCAGGCGGGTGGCAGGCGGGTGGCAAGTGGGTGGCAAACGGGTGGCAGAAGCGCGCGATGCGGTTCGGGCCCGTACAGGGCCCCGCTGACAAGCTCGGGATGCAACGACGGCGGCAGTAGGCCGCGCCGCGCCCCGCGGGGGCGCGG
>SLKW01000064.1 GCA_007134405.1 Paracoccaceae bacterium | reverse complement strand
CCGCCATGACCTGCGCGATCTCCATCACCTGTTCCTGGTAGACGATGATGCCCTGCGTTTCCTTCAGGATGTGGTCGATCGAGGGGTGGATCGATTCGAGTTCGCGCTGGCCGTTCTTCACCTCGCAATAGGTGGGGATGTTCTCCATCGGGCCGGGGCGGTAGAGGGCGACGAGGGCCACGATATCCTCGATGCAGGTGGGCTTCATGCGCCGCAGCGCATCCATCATGCCCGAGCTTTCCACCTGGAAGACGGCGACGGTGCGGGCGCTGGCGTAAAGCCGGTAGGTCTTTTCGTCGTCGAGCGGGATGCGTTCGATGTCCAGCTCCACCCCGCGCAGCTTCAGAAGGTCGATGGCGTTCTGGATGACGGTCAGGGTCTTGAGGCCGAGGAAGTCGAACTTCACCAGCCCCGCGGCCTCGACCCACTTCATGTTGAACTGCGTGGCCGGCATGTCCGAGCGCGGGTCGCGGTAGAGCGGCACCAGCTCATCGAGCGGGCGGTCGCCGATGACGACACCGGCGGCATGGGTGGAGGCGTTCCTGAGCAACCCCTCGACCTTCTGCGCGTAGTCGAGAAGCCGGCCCACGACCTCCTCCTTCGCGGCCTCGCGCAGGCGCGGCTCGTCGGCCAGCGCCTTGGTGATCGAGACGGGTTTGACGCCCTCGACCGGGATCATCTTCGACAGTTTGTCCACCTGCCCATAGGGCAGCTGCAACACGCGGCCCACGTCGCGCACGGCGGCCTTGGACAGAAGCGCGCCGAAGGTGATGATCTGGCCCACCTTCTCGCGGCCATACTTTTCCTGCACGTACTGGATGACCTCCTCGCGGCGGTCCATGCAGAAGTCGATGTCGAAGTCCGGCATCGAGACGCGCTCGGGGTTGAGGAAGCGTTCGAAAAGAAGGCTGTAGCGCAGCGGGTCGAGGTCGGTGATGGTGAGCGCGTAGGCCACGAGGCTGCCCGCCCCCGAGCCGCGGCCGGGGCCGACGGGGATGTCGTGGTCCTTGGCCCATTTGATGAAGTCGGCGACGATCAGGAAGTAGCCGGGAAAGCCCATCTGCTCGATGATGCCGAGCTCGAAGTCGAGGCGCTTCTGGTAGTCTTCGACCGGGGCGGCGTGCGGGATGATGGCGAGCCGCGCCTGCAGCCCCTCGTTCGCCTGGCGGCGCAATTCCTGCACCTCGTCGTCGGCAAAGCGGGGCAGGATCGGGTCGTGCTTGCGTGCGCGGAAGGCGCAGCGGCGCGCGATCTCGACCGTGTTTTCCAGCGCCTCGGGCAGGTCGGCGAAAAGCGCCGCCATCTCGGATTCGGACTTGAAATAGTGCTGCGGGGTCAGGCGGCGGCGTGGCTCGGCCTGGTCGACATAGGCCCCGTCGCGGATGCAGAGAAGCGCGTCATGCGCCTCGTACATGTCGGAGGACGGAAAATGCACGTCGTTGGTGGCGACGAGCGGCAGGTCCATGCCGTAGGCCATTTCGACGAAGGGGCGTTCGGTCGCGGCCTCCGCCTCGGCGGGGGCGCCGCCCTCGCCGGGGTGACGCTGAAGTTCGATGTAAAGCCGGCTCGGGAAGGTCGCCGCCAGATCGCGCACCAAGGCCTCGGCGCGCGCGCGGTGCCCGTCGCGAAGAAGTCGGCCGATCACGCCGTCAGGTCCGCCGGTCAGGCAGATCAGGCCCTCGGAATGCGTTGCCAGCTCTTCGGGCGTGACATGCGGCAGCGCGCTGCCCGGCCGCAGATAAAGGCAGGAATTGAGCTTCATCAAGTTGCGATACCCCACCTCGGACTGTGCGAGCAGGACGAGCGGTGCAGGCGGGCGCGGCTTGTCGCCGGGCTGGGCGGGGGGAAGCTGCAGATCGATCTGGCAGCCCAGGATAGGCTGGATGCCGGCGCCCGCGGCAAGCGTCGAAAATTCCAGCGCGGCAAAGAGGTTGTTGGTATCCGTCACCGCCACCGCCGGCATCGCGTGCTTCTCGCACAGCTTGACCAACACCTTGAGGGGGACCGCCCCCTCCAGCAGCGAATATTCGGTATGGGTGCGGAGGTGGATGAATCGGGGGGCGCTCATGGGGGCAGATTAATCGCTGGGCGGTCACGCGCAAGCGGGCGGCATTTTCAGGAGCGCCTTGAAAGAGCTTCATGCGTCGGGCGCAGATTACCGCTTGCCATGCGGGCGAGCGGCGTTGTTGACTGTTCGGTCAAGGGACAGGGCAGCCCCGCGCCATGGCCGCCCGCAAGATCCCGCAACCGGGAGATGGCGCTGGACCGATGATGAGCGAGATCGCGTTTCTTCTGAACGGAGTGGCGGTGCGCGTGGCGGGGGTGTCGCCGACGACAACGCTGCTGGACTGGCTGCGCGAAGAGCGCGGGCTGACCGGCACCAAGGAAGGCTGCAACGAGGGCGATTGCGGCGCCTGCACCGTGATGGTGAGCGACGGCCAGGGGACGCGCGCGCTCAATGCCTGTATCCTGTTCCTGCCGCAGCTTGACGGCAAGGCCGTGCGCACGGTCGAGGGGCTGACCGGGCCGGATGGCGACCTGCACCCGGTGCAGCGTGCGATGATCGACCATCATGGCAGCCAGTGCGGGTTTTGCACGCCGGGGTTCGTGGTTGCGATGGCGGTCAACCACCTGAAGGGCGAGACCGACCACGATACCGGGCTTGCCGGCAATCTCTGCCGCTGCACGGGCTACGCACCGATTCATCGCGCGGCCCAGGCCGCGGCGCTTGAGCCCGTGCCCGACTGGCTGCGCGCGGCCACCGTCGCCCCCGACATTCCCCCAACGCCCGAAACGGCGGCTGCGGACAGTTCGCACGCGTTCTTCTCGCCGCGAACCGCCGACGCCTTGGCCGAGTGGTACGCAGCCAATCCCGAGGCCACGCTGATCGCCGGCGCAACCGACGTGGGCCTTTGGGTGACCAAGCAGCTGCGCGAGCTTTCCGCTGTCGCCTTCATCGCCGGCATCGACGAGTTGCGCGGCGTGACCGTCACCGACGGCGAGGTTCGGATTGGGGCAGTCACGTCGCTGGCCGAACTCATGTCGGCATTGGCACCGGCGCACCCCGATTTTGCCGAACTGATCCGCCGTTACGGCTCGGCCCAGGTGCGGGCTGCGGCGACGATCGGCGGCAACATTGCCAACGGCTCGCCCATCGGCGACGGGCCGCCCGCCCTGATCGCGCTGGGTGCGACGCTGCATCTGCGCCGGGGCAATGCGCGACGTGCGCTGCCGCTCGAGTCATTTTTTCTTGAATACGGGAAACAGGACCGTGCACCGGGCGAATTCATCGAAGCCGTGAGCTTTCCGCGCCAGCCCGACCGGTTGCGTGCCTACAAGATCTCCAAGCGCTTCGACCAGGATATTTCGGGGTTGTGCGGATGTTTCAATATCCGTATCGATGGCGGCCTGGTTGCAGAAGCGCGCATCGCCTTCGGCGGGATGGCCGGCATCCCGAAGCGCGCCCACGCCGTCGAGGCGGCGCTCACTGGCCAGCCCTGGACCGAGGCTGCCGTCGAAGCGGCCTGCGCGGCGTTTGCCGAGGATTTTCAGCCAATTGACGACATGCGCGCCTCGGCCGAATACCGCTTGCGGACGGCACGGAACCTGCTGCGACGGTATTTCCTGGAAGACCAGGGCATCGCGACCCGCGTGCTGGAGATCGCCTCGTGAGCGTTCACAAGCCCCTGCCGCATGATGCCGCGGCGCTGCATGTCACCGGCGCGGCGCGCTATGTCGACGACATCCCCGCACCGGCCGGCACGCTGCATCTGGCCTTCGGGCTGAGCGCAGTCGCGCACGGGGCGATCACCGGCATGGACCTTGCCCCGGTACGCGCCGCGCCCGGCGTGAACGCGGTCCTGACGGCCGAGGACACCGGCCCGGCGGATTGCAGCCCCTCGAACCATGACGAGCCGCTGCTGGCGACGGACACGGTTCACTACGTGGGTCAGCCGCTGTTTCTGGTCGTGGCCGATAGCCACCTGGCAGCGCGCAAGGCGGCGCGGCTGGCCAGGATCGGCTATGCCGAAACGCCTGCCATCCTGACCATCGAGGAGGCGCTGGCCGCCGACAGCCGGTTCGAGGACGGGCCGCGCATCTGGACGCGCGGCGATGTCGCCGCCGCCATCGACGCCGCGCCGCACCGGCTGGAGGACCGGATCGAGATGGGCGGGCAGGAGCATTTCTACCTCGAAGGCCAGGCGGCGCTGGCGCTTCCGCAGGAAGGCGGCGACATGGTGATCGCCTGTTCCAGCCAGCACCCGACCGAGATCCAGCACAAGGTGGCCGAGGCGTTGGGCGTGCCGATGCACGCCGTGCGGGTCGAGGTGCGGCGGATGGGCGGCGGCTTCGGCGGCAAGGAAAGCCAGGGCAATGCGCTGGCCGTGGCCTGCGCGCTGGCCGCGCGCGCGACCGGCCGGCCCTGCAAGATGCGCTACGACCGCGACGACGATTTCGTCATCACCGGCAAGCGGCACGACTTCCGCATCGACTATCGCGTGGGGTTTGATGCGGCGGGTCGCATTCGCGGCATCGATTTCCGCCATTTCACCCGCTGCGGCTGGGCGATGGACCTGTCGCTGCCGGTCGCCGACCGGGCGATGCTGCACGCCGACAACGCCTATTTCCTGCCCGCCGTTCGGATCGCAAGCCACCGGTTGCGGACGAACACGCAATCCGCCACCGCCTTCCGCGGCTTTGGCGGGCCGCAGGGGATGCTGGGGATCGAGCGGGTGATGGACCATATCGCCCATGCTCTGGGCCGTGATCCGCTGGAGGTGCGGCAGGCGAACTTCTATGCACCGTCGCACCGGCCGGCACCCGATGCGCCGGAGGTTGCTGAAGCCCCGGTGCGCGACGCGGACCCCACCTCGCGCGGCGCGGTAGCGGCGGTGGCCCGGCCCGTGCCGGAGCCGCCATCGGAGGGGGCGCAGACGACGCCCTACCTGATGCCGGTGACCGATTTCATCCTGCACGAACTGGTCGAGGAGTTGCACGAGACAAGTGGCTACGCCGAGCGGCGGGAAACGATCGCCGCCTGGAACGCCGCCAATCCGGTGCTCAAGCGCGGGATTGCCCTCACGCCGGTGAAATTCGGCATCTCATTCACGCTGACGCATCTCAACCAGGCGGGAGCGCTGGTGCATGTCTACCAGGACGGCTCGATCCAGATGAATCATGGCGGGACCGAGATGGGTCAGGGCCTGTTTCAGAAGGTCGCCCAGGTTGCCGCGCATAGCTTCGGCGTGCCGTTGTCGCGCGTGAGGATCACCGCGACGGATACCGCGAAGGTCCCCAACACCTCGGCCACGGCTGCTTCGTCAGGGTCGGACCTGAATGGAATGGCGGTGCAAGCCGCCTGCCTGACGATCCGCGACCGGCTCGCCGAAATGCTGGCAGCCGAGCATCAATGCCGCCCCGAGGACGTGCGCTTTACCGACGACCGGGTGCAGGTTGCCGGCGCGGATTATTCCTTCTCCGAGGTCGTGGCGCGCGCCTATCAGGCGCGGATCAGCCTGTCGGCCACGGGCTTCTACCGGACGCCGGGGCTGAACTGGGACCGGATCGCGGGCAAGGGGCGGCCGTTCTTCTATTTCGCCTATGGCGCGGCGGCGTCGGAGGTCGTGATCGACACGCT
>SLKW01000240.1 GCA_007134405.1 Paracoccaceae bacterium | reverse complement strand
TAGACCGAAAGCTCCAGCATCTTGGGGTCGATCATGATGAGCCGGCATTCCTCGGGCGTGAGCTTGTAGAGCAGCGACAGGATCATCGTGTTGATCGCCACCGACTTGCCCGACCCGGTGGTGCCCGCGATCAGCAGATGCGGCATCTTGGCGAGGTTCGCGACCACCGGCTCGCCCCCGATGTCCTTGCCCAGGGCCAGCGGCAGGCGCATCTGGCTGTCGCCGAAATCGCGCCCGCCGAGGATTTCGCGCAGAACGACCTTCTCGCGCCGCGCGTTCGGCAGTTCGATCCCGATGACCGACCGCCCCGGCACGGTCGAAACGCGCGCCGAGAGCGCCGACATCGACCGCGCGATGTCGTCGGCCAAGCCGATCACCCGGCTCGCCTTCAGGCCCGGCGCGGGTTCGAGTTCGTAGAGCGTGACCACCGGGCCGGGGCGCACGGCGGCGATCTCGCCCTTGATGCCGTAGTCGTCCAGTACCGATTCCAGCATCCGCGCGTTTTCCTCCAGCGCGGCGTCGGACAGGCTGTAGCGCTGTATGCGGCCCGGATCGGTCAGCAGGGCCAGCGGCGGCAATTCGTAGTCCACCCGCTTCGCGTCGAAGGGCAGCGCCGGCTGTGCCTCGGCGCGCGCGCGGCTCGACGGGGCGGTGCTGCGGCGGGGCGCGGGCTGGACGACCCGCCGCGCGGGCTCTGCCGCGGTGGTGCTGCGCACCGGCGTGATGTCGTCCATCGCCTCGACCTCGTCGTCATCCAGAAGCGGCTCTTCGGCCTCGGCCTCGAGCGCCTGCTGGCGCGCCGAGAAGGCGCCCGCAGCGGGGCGGGGTTGGGACACGAAGCCGGGCGCGGCTGAAACCGGGCCCTGCGGCATGGCCGGTTCGACGCGCAGCGTCGGTACCGCCCGCTTGCGGGCGCGGATCACGTCGCCGATGCGGTTCCGGATGCGCGCCTCGTCCGAGCCGTCGGCCGGATCGCGCAGGCTCATCCGCCGGCCAAGCGCCGAAACCCGCGCCAGCAGCCCGCCCGACCGCTCGGGTGCGGGCGGTTCATGGGAGGCGCGGGGCTCGTAGGGGTCCGGGTCATGCTCCGGCCAATCGGCGTCGGACCAGTCGGTATCGGGGGCAGCCGCGGCCTCGGCAGGCGGGCTCCAGGGGGCGGAGGGGTGATGGGTGAAGACCGGCGCGCCGGGTTGGGCTGTGGTGATCACGGGCTCAGCGCGCTGCACCCGGCCGGCCATCACGGATCGTGGCGCCACGGGTGGGGCCGCCTGACCGGGCAGGTCGCGCGGATCGCGCGCGCGGGCGCGCTGCGCCTGCCAAGCCAGGATCGCACGCGCCAGCCCGCGCATCGCAGCGACGATCGCCGCGACAAGCCCGGCATAGGCGACAACGAGCCCGCGCAGGAAGAACCGCGCGATGGCGGCAAGTTCGGCCTTGTTGACGCCCAGGACATGCACCCAGATCGCGACGGTCGCCAGGAAGAGCGCCAGCGTCAGCAGGTTCAGCGTAAAAGCCGACCCTATGGGCAGCGCCGTCAGGATCGCGCCCAGAAGCGTGTCGCCGAACATCCCGCCCAGGCCGAAATCGAGCGGCCAGCCCGGCCCCGGCACCAGCGAGGCCAGCCAGATGGTGGTGGAGACGATGGCGATCGGCAGCATCAGCGCGCGCGTCGGGATCTGCGCCGCGCCGCGGTCAAGGATCAGCCGCAGGCCCCACACCGCCAGCGCCAGCACAAGCCCCCAGCCCGCGCGCCCGGCGATCAGCATGATCGGGGCGGCGACGGTCGCGCCGGGCCGGCCGAGCGCGTTCTGCACCGGCCCGTCGGTCGCGGCCATCCAGCCCGGGTCTTCGGGCGCGTAGCTCCACAACGTCAGGCCCAGCAGGACCGCCAGCCCCATGAGCGCCAGACCCAGAAGCTCGCGCCCGCGCCGGGTAAGCTCCGCCTGCACCTGACGGTCGAGGAGCGGTTCGCGCTGGGGGCTGGGATAGGATGCCATGAAGAAAACCTCGGTTACGAATACAGACAGGCACGCAGTCGGGCAAGGCCGTCGCGGGTTTCCTCGGCCGGGGCGACAAGGGCCGCGCGGATGAAACCCTGCCCCGGATTGCCGCCCGGCGCGTCGCGCGCCAGATAGGCGCCCGGCAGCACCCGCACGCCGGTCTCGCGCCACAGTTTCAGGGCGGCGGCCTCTCCGTCCGTGACAGGCAGCCACAGAAAGAAGCCGGCCTGGGGCGCCATGTAGCCCTGAAGATCGCCGAGGATCTCGTCGGCGATGGCGTATTTTTCCCGGTAGAGCGCCCGGTTTTCCTCCACATGCGCCTCGTCGGCCCAGGTCGCGGCGGCGACGGCCTGCAGCGGCTCGGGCAGGGGGGCGCCGGAATAGGCGCGCAACTGGCGGATGCGGCGGATACTCTCGACCCCGCCGGCGACGAAGCCCGAGCGCAGCCCCGGCAGGTTCGAGCGCTTGGACAGCGAATGGAACGCCAGCACCCGTTCGGGATCGGCGCCGACCTCCTGCGCGACGTCCAGAATGCCGGTTGGCGGTGTGTCGCGCCAGATCTCGGAATAGCATTCGTCGGCGAAGATGCGGAAGTCGTGCTTCTCGGCCAGGGCCAGCAGCTTGCGCCAGTAGTCGCGGTCGGCCACCGCACCCTGCGGATTGGCCGGTGAGCAGACATAGGCGATGGCGGTCCGGTCGAGCAATTCGGGATCGAGCGCGCCGTAGTCGGGCAGATGCCCCGTTGCCGCGGTCGCAGCGACATACTGCGGCTCGGCGCCGACGGCGAGCGCGGCCACCGCGTAGACCTGGTAGAACGGGTTGGGCGTCAGCACGACCGGGCGCTGGCCGTTCTTGCGCTCCGGGCAGAGCGCGAGCGCGGCGTTGAACAGCCCCTCGCGCGTGCCGTTGAGCGCCATCAGGCGGTCCGGCCCGACCGTGACATCGTAGCGGCGGGCGATCCAGGCCGCGATGGCCTCCAGCAGATCGGGGGTGCCGTCATTGTTCGGGTAGCGCGCGAATCCCGCAATCGCGCCGTTCAGCACCTCGGCCAGGAAGGGCGGCATCGGGTGACGCGGCTCGCCGATGGTCATGGCGACCGGGGTGCCGCCCGGCGCATGCGCGTCAAGAAGCGCCCGCAGACGCGGGAAGGCATAGTCCGGCAGATGCGCGAACCGCTCGGGATAATCCATCGCTGCCTCTCACTCGGGGTCGTCGCGCCCCGTATTCGCGCCACAATAGCTTGAGAACCGCGCCCGGTCCAGCACTTGCGCCATCTGCGCGGGCGCACCGCAACGGCTTGTGGCCTTTCGGCAGCGTGCCGCAAGATGACAGCATGCGGACGCCCTTCGTGGCCTGAACGTGGACGAATGCGCCCGGCATCCTCACCCCCGTTGCAGGCGCGGGCGGGGGCGCGACGGGATCTCCTTGAGAAGACCGCCCACCCCCATTGCGGTGATTTCGGCCGGCCCCACCGCCACGCCGCAGACCAGCCGCTCAAGCACCCAATCCGCCCCGCTCAGCGCGACCGAGCGCGAGGAACCGGGCAACCCAAGGACCGTCCGGCCCGCCAGTTCGCCCATGAACAGCAGATTGCCCGGATCGACCGGCATGCCGAAATGGATCAGCCGCCCCCCGGCCTCGACCAGCGCCGCCGGGGCCGTATCGCGCGGGTCCGAAGTGGCCGAGCCGGTGAGGATCAGCACGATATCGCCCCGCGCCGCCTGCAGCGCCGCCGCCAGGGGCGACTCGCGGTGCGGCACGACCCGCGCCTCCAGAAGCCGAACGCCCAGCCGGTCCAGCCGCGCCCGTGTCACCTCCGCGCCCTTGTCGTGATGGGCCTCGAGCCCGACATCGGTCTGGATCAGGCTTGCCGTCGCAAGCACCGGCGCGGCCAGGGCCAGCGCCCCCTGCCCCGCCGCGCAGGCCGCGCGCAAGGCCGTGCCAGCCACGGCATAGGTGATAACCTTGACCGTCGCGACCATGCCGCGCGCATCCATCCGTTGCCATCGCGGCACCGTCGCCAGCGTGATCGCCGGATCGATGGCGTTGAGCGCGTCGACCCGCGCCGCGTCGATCCGCGCAAGCCCCGGCCCGCGCGCCAGCAGATTCAACCGCCCGGTTCCAACCGCCTGCAGCTCTAGCCCCGGCCCGGCCACCGCGCGCGCCAGGGCGATTGCCGCTGCGTCCTCGGCCACGTCGCCCGGCTCCAGGCGGGCGACCGTCACCTCGGCGCGGCCCTCGGCGGCCAGCGCCTGCAGATCAGCAGCGGTCAGGATCTTGCCCTTGCGCAACCGCCCGCCCGCCAGCGGCAGCGAATGCGCCAGGATCGCACCCTCGGCCTGATCGAGCGGGACGGACCCAAAGTGCATCAGCCGCGCCTGAGCGCCTGGGTGACCTGCGCCAGCGTCGCCACCGCGATCTCTGCCGGGCTGCGCGCCCCGATATCGAGACCGACCGGCGCGTGGATCCGCCCCAGCGCGGCCTCGTCCAGCCCCGCGGCGCGCAGCCTGTCGAGGCGCTTCGCATGGGTCCGGGTGGAGCCGAGGCAACCGAGATAGAAGGCGTCCGAGGAAAGCACGGCCATGATCGCCGGGTCGTCGAGCTTGGGGTCATGGGTCAGCGTGACGACGGCGGTGCGGGCATCGAGCCCGACCTCGGCCAACGCCTCGTCCGGCCAGTCGTGCAGAACGCGCTCGCCCGGAAACCGCGCGGTCGAGCCGAAGGCCTCGCGCGGGTCGATCAGCACCGGGTCATAGCCGGCCAGCCGCGCCATCGGCAGAAGCGCCTGGGCGATATGCACCGCCCCCACGACGATCAGCCGCAGCGGCGGGTTGAAGAGCGTTACGAACTCGCCGCCCTCCTCCATCCCCGCGCGATCGGCGCGGAAGCGGTCGGGCGCATCGGCGGGTCTCAGCAACCGGCGCGCCCAGCCTTCGGGATGCACGCCATAGCCGATCGGTCGGCGCGCGGCGCGGGCGGCGACGATCTCGGCCAGCATGTCCTCGGGCATCGCCAAGCCCACGGGCTCCACCAGCACGCGGATCGTGCCGCCGCAGGCCAGCCCCACGGCAAAGGCGTCCTCGTCGGCGACGCCGAATTCCAGGACGCGTGGCGCGCCGTCGGCCAGCGCCTCCTGCGCCTCGACCACCACCGCCCCCTCGACGCACCCCCCCGAGACCGAGCCCATCATCTCGCCCGCGCCCGACACCGCCAGCTGGCTGCCCGCCGGCCGGGGCGCCGAACCCCAGGTCTCGATGACCGTCGCCAGCGCCGCGCCCTGTCCGCCACGATGCCAGTCGAGCGCAATCTCGGGGATGCGGTCGTGCTGTGCGTTGCTCATCGTTCTTCCTCCGGCGGCGGCCATGATGCCGCCAGACGGTCACAGAAGCCAGATGGTCACAGAAGATAGAAGCGCGTGAACATCCACAAGCCCATCGCCACCATCGCCAGGTTTTCGGTCAGCGACACCGGACCCAGCGGCACGTTGGTGCCGCTGCCGGCGCAGGCGCAGCGCAACTCGCGCTTCTCGATCCAGACCGCCTTGATGACCGAGCCCGCGCCGATCGCGCCGATGACCAGCGCCACCGGCGCCGCGAGCCAGATCAGCACGCCGGCCACCATCAGCACGCCGGCAAAGGTCTCCGCAAAGGGATAGACG
>SLKW01000346.1 GCA_007134405.1 Paracoccaceae bacterium | reverse complement strand
GGCTTGCGCCTGGTCCTCGTCATAACCGGCAAGGGCCGCACGCGACCAGCCGACGACCTTGGCCCAATTCCTCGCCGCCCTGGCGCGCTGAAGATCGAGGTGCCGCGCTGGCTGCGCAGTGCGCCCCTTGCGCCTGCAGTTCTGGAAGTGCGCGAAGCCCATCATCGCCACGGCGGCACCGGCGCCTATTACGTCTATCTGCGCAAACCGGCCTAGCGCCGCTCGAAAACGACTTTCCCCGACCTTCCTTTGCGCCTAATTGGTTTCATGTCTGATTTCGCCACCGCCGCACGCCAAGCCACCGAAGCGCTTCGGGCTCTCTTCGAACCGACGCCCCTGCAGCGTAACGACCATCTCAGTCAGCGCTTCGAAGCCGATATCTGGCTCAAGCGCGAAGACCTCGCACCCGTGCGCTCCTACAAATTGCGCGGCGCCTACAATGCCATGCGCAAGGTCCTGTCCGAACGCCCCAATCAGCGCATTTTCGTCTGTGCCAGCGCCGGGAACCACGCCCAAGGGGTTGCCTATGCCTGTCGGCACTTCGGTGTGCACGGCGTCATCTTCATGCCGGTCACGACGCCGCAGCAGAAAATCGCCAAGACCCGGACCTTCGGTGGCGACGCGGTCGAGATCCGGCTGACGGGCGATTATTTCGATCGCGCCCTTGCCGCAGCCCAGACCTACTGCGCGGAAACGGGCGGCCATTTCCTATCCCCCTTCGACGACAATGACGTGATCGAGGGCCAGGCAAGCGTCGGGGTTGAGATCCTTCAACAGCTTGGCCGCATGCCCGATATGGTCGTGTTGCCGGTGGGTGGCGGTGGACTTGCCTCGGGCGTGCGCCGCTACCTGCGGACCCGGCGCGAGGCGTGTGCCTTTCGGTATGTCGAACCGACAGGCGGGGCCAGCTTAGCCGCGGCCCTGCGAGCCGGTACGCCGGTTGCGTTGCCTTCGGTCGACAGCTTTGTCGATGGCGCCGCGGTGGCTCGGATCGGCACGAAGACCTTCGCGCATCTGGCCGATATCGACCCGAAGGATCTGCTTTCTTCGCCCGAAGACCGCATCTGCGTGACAATGCTCGAGATGTTGAATGTCGAGGGTATCGTGCTGGAACCGGCGGGTGCGCTTGCGGTCGACGCATTGCCCGATCTGGCAGAAGTGATTCGCGGCAAGTGCGTCGTCTGCGTCACTTCAGGCGGGAATTTCGACTTCGAGCGGTTGCCGGAGGTCAAGGAACGCGCCCTTCGCCACTCGGGGCTGAAGAAATATTTCCTCCTCAGGTTGCCGCAACGACCGGGAGCCTTGCGCGATTTTCTCGAAATCCTGGGTCCGGAAGATGACATCGCGCGGTTCGAATACCTCAAGAAGTCGGCGCGAAATTTCGGCACCGTACTGATCGGGATCGAGACCTCGCACTCCGCCAATTTCGGCCGGCTTTTCGGGCGTATGGATGCGGCGGGCTTTGCCTACCGCGACATCACTCTCGACGAAACGCTGGCGGGTTTCCTGGTCTGACCCGAACGGAAATCAGGCCGCACGGATGGCCAGGCCCTTCTCCAGTTCGCGGACAGAAGCGCGGTAGGTATCGATGATATCGGGCAACGCGACCTCTTCGGCATGGCCAGCCGCAGCAGCGGCCTCCCCCTCGGCGCACAACTCGGCAAAGCGATCGAAGCCCAGATTCAGCGCCGCACCCTTGAGAAAATGCAAATCCGCCTGGTAGCGCGCGGGATCGGCCGAGTTCTCCAGCCGCGCAATGACCTCGCCAGCCTCCTCAAGGAACATGGCGACCACTTCATCGAATGCCTCGTCCATTTCCCTCTTGAGCTCATCGAGATGCGCCCAATTGATCATCGCGGCCCTCCAGACCCTGTCGTTGAAAAAACGATACAACCCTTGAGAGAAAAAAACCAGAACAATGAAGCAAATACAATTTTCTGGTTCAACAGTTGTTAATCTGACTTCCACAGACATGCTCGGAGTGACAAGTCAGGGGGCCCTGGTGACCGCGCCGCTTTCAAAGATCGAACTTACCAATTTCGAAGACGCGCCCCAGGCCATCCGCAACGTGCTGGTTGTCGACGACTCCCGGGCGCAGCGCCATCTGATAAGCACCAGCATCCGCGGATGGGGTTTCAACGTGCTTCAGGCCGCTTCCGGGGAAGAGGCGCTGACACTCTGTAAACGCCACGCCGTCGATCTGGTGCTGTCCGACTGGATGATGCCAGGCATGAACGGCATCGACTTCTGCCGGGCGTTGCGACAGGCGGAAACAGCGCGCTACATCTATTTCATCTTGCTCACGTCCAAGTCCGACAAGGCGGCGGTCGCCGAAGGACTGGAGGTGGGCGCTGACGATTTCCTATCCAAACCCGTCGATTCCGGCGAACTGCGTGCCCGGATAAGTGCGGGCGAGCGTGTGCTGGCGATGGAGCGTGAGCTGCGCGCCAAGAACCAGTTGCTGACCGACGCGCTTGACCAGTTGCGGGCGCTTTATGATTCTCTCGATCGTGACCTGACCGAGGCGCGATCGCTGCAACTGTCGCTTCTGCGCGAGCGCCAACGGCGCTTCGACCGCGGGTTGGCCAGCATGCTCTTGCGCCCCAGCGGACATATCGGCGGCGACATGGTCGGCTGCTTTGCGATCAATGAACATCTGGTGGGTCTTTATTCCCTCGACGTGTCCGGCCACGGTGTCGCTTCGGCGCTGATGACCGCGCGGGTTGCGGGGCTCCTCTCCGGCGCTTCTGCCGAGCACAATATCGCCATAGCGCCAGGACCGGGCGGCGCCACAGGGCGGGACCCCGACGCTGTCGCCGCCGAGATGAACGCGCTCGTCCTGTCCGAGATCGACACCGAACGCTACCTGACACTCGCCTACGCCGAGATCGACCAGCGCACGGGACTGGTGCGCATGGTGCAGGCCGGACACCCGCATCCGGTGGTGCAGCATCTGGACGGCACGCTCAGTTTCCTGGGCGAGGGCGGGCTTCCGGTCGGGTTGATCGAGGGCGCCCGGTATGGCGGGTTCGAAACGCGGCTTCTGGCCGGTGAACGACTGATCCTGCTATCCGACGGCATTACCGAATGCCCCGATCCGCGTGGCAACGAACTCGGGAACGAGGGGCTGGCGGAGATCCTGACCCAGCTTGCTGATCATCGTGGCGAGGATCTCTTGGAGGGACTGATGGCGCATCTGTCGCACTGGTCCCTGTGCGAGGATTTCCCCGACGACATCTCGATCGCGGTCTTCGAATACGATGGACCCCACCAAGCGTACTGAGCCTGGTCAGATCGGTCGCGCCGCTGTAGGGGTGGAAATCGGCCGCACCTGGGTATGTCCACGCGTGGACAATCGCCTAAGGCTCTGACAACAAAAACAATCAAATTTTTTGTTAACCAGATTGAAACTCTGTTTTCCGGCCCGACAGAAGGTCCTCAGCCGAGCGATCAGACATCCACATCCTCGACGAAGCGGGCGTTCTCCTGAATATACTGGAAGCGCAACTCAGGCCGTTTGCCCATGAGGCGCTCGACCAGATCGCCGGTTTCGCCGGGTTCGTCCTCGTCGATGGCGACGCGGATCAGCTTGCGGCTTTCCGGGTTCATCGTGGTTTCCTTGAGATCCTTGGCATCCATCTCGCCAAGGCCCTTGAAGCGGCTGACCTCGATCTTTCCCTTGCCGCCGAGGCCCCTTTCCAGCCATTCGGCCTTTTCGGCCTCGTCCAGCGCGTAGACCCGTTTCGCGCCCTGCGTCAGACGGAAGAGCGGCGGGCAGGCGAGGTAGAGGTGCCCCTGATCGATCAGCGGACGCATCTGCGTGAAGAAGAAGGTCATCAGTAGGGCTGCGATATGCGCCCCATCCACATCCGCGTCGGTCATGATGATGATCTTCTCATACCGCAGGTCGTCGAGGCGGAACTTGGTGCCCATGCCGACCCCCAGCGCCTGGCAGAGATCGTTGATCTCGGCGTTCTGCCCCATCTTGCCCGAGGCCGCGCCGAGGACGTTTAGAATCTTGCCGCGCAGGGGCAGCAGCGCCTGCGTCTTGCGGTCCCGCGCCATCTTGGCCGATCCGCCGGCCGAGTCGCCCTCGACGATGAACAACTCCGTCCCCTCGCGCCCCGTGGCCGAGCAGTCCACCAGCTTGCCCGGCAGCCGAAGCTTCTTGGTGGCGGTCTTTCGCGCCGTCTCCTTCTCGGCCCGGCGGCGCATCCGCTCCTCGGCACGCAACACGAGGTAATCCAGGATCGCGCCAGCGGACTTCGGGTCCGCAGCCAGCCAGTTGTCGAAATGATCGCGCACCGCGCCCTCGACCAGGCGCGCCGCCTCGGCCGTGGCCAACCGATCCTTGGTCTGGCCTACGAATTCGGGCTCGCGGATGAAGCACGAGACCAGCGCGCAGCCGCCCGCCGCCATGTCCTCACGCGTGATCTGAGCGGCCTTGCGATTGCTCGCCCGCTCGCCATGCGCGCGTATGCCCTTGAGCATCGCCGCCCAGAAGCCCGCCTCGTGGGTGCCGCCCTCGGGCGTCGGCACGGTGTTGCAGTAGGACTGCACGAAACCGTCGCGCGCGGGCGTCCAGTTGATCGCCCATTCGACCTGGCCCGGGACGCCGAACTTCTCGGCAAAGCTGACCCGCCCGGCAAAGGGCTTATCGGCATAGGTCCGGTCGGTGCCCAGTTGCTCCTTCAGGTAATCCGCCAAGCCGCCGGGGAAGCGAAAGGTGGCCTCCATCGGCGTGTCGCCATCGGGCAGCGCCGATTTCCAGCGGATCTCGACGCCCGAGAACAGATAGGCCTTCGACCGCGCCATGCGGAACAGCCGATGCGGCTTGAAACGGTGATGACCAAAGATTTCCTCGTCGGCATGGAACGTGACGGTCGTACCGCGCCGGTTGGGCGCGGGGCCCACCTTCTGGACGGGCCCGAGCGGCTTGCCGCGCGAGAATTCCTGCACGTTGAGTTCGCGGTTGCGCGCGACTTCGACCAGCATTCGATCCGACAGCGCGTTGACGACCGAAGCCCCCACCCCGTGCAACCCGCCTGAGGTCTGATAGGCCTTGCCGGAAAACTTGCCGCCCGCGTGCAGTGTGCAAAGGATCACCTCGAGCGCCGACTTGTCGGGAAACTTTGGGTGCGGGTCGATGGGGATGCCGCGCCCGTTGTCGCGGATCGTCACCGAATGATCGGCGTGCAGTTCGACCTCTATGCGACTTGCGTGCCCGGCCACGGCCTCGTCCATCGAATTGTCCAGCACCTCGGCCACCAGATGGTGCAGCGCGCGCTCGTCGGTGCCGCCGATATACATGCCCGGCCGCTTGCGCACCGGCTCCAGCCCCTCGAGCACCTCGATGGAATGGGCGTCGTAGCTGTCGGTCGCGCCGGCGAGAAGGTCGGACATGTGCTGCTCGAGTCGTTTGTTCTGGATTGGTCCAGTAGTAGACCATCGACGCCGGGGCTACGCAAGACTTGGGGGCTCACAACCTGCGGCTGTGCGGCTCAGAGCAGCGACCAGAACTGGAAGGCCAGCCCCGCCGCGAAGGCGCCGCTCAAGGACAGCGCGACGTAGAGCGCAAAGACCGGCGCGCGGACCAGCGCCCAGACCGCCATCGCCGCCGGGATCGAGGTGACGCCGCCGGCGATCAGGAAGGCCATGCCCG
>SLKW01000256.1 GCA_007134405.1 Paracoccaceae bacterium | reverse complement strand
CAACTGACCCAGGTCGAGGCCGATCTGCCCCGCGCCCTGGTCATCCGCTCGAGCAAGGCCAAGGGCTTCGCCGCCGGGGCCGATATCGACGCGCTCGCCGACATGGATGCCGACGCGGCCGAGAGCCTTCTGACCGAAGCGCACGCGGTTCTGGACCGGCTGGAGGGGCTTTCCTGTCCGACGATTGCGGTCGTCCACGGAGCGGCCTTGGGCGCGGGGTTCGAGATCGCGCTGGCCTGCGACTACCGCATCGCCATCGACGGCGCCTCCTTCGGCCTGCCCGAGGTGCGACTGGGGCTGCATCCGGGGCTGGGCGGCACCGTGCGCCTGCCCGAACTGATCGAGCCCACGAGCGCAATGGAAATGATGCTCACCGGCAGTTCGGCGCATACCGAGAAGGCGAAGGATCTGGGCATCGCCGATCTGGTGGTCGAGGAACGGCACGTCCAGGCGGCCGTGGCGGCGATCGTCAAGGGCCAGGTCGGCGCGCGCAGCCGCGGGCTGATGGCGCGCGCCTTCGGCCTCTCCTCCGCCCGCTCCTTCGCGGCCGAACGCATGCGCCGGGAGACACGCGACAAGGCCCCGCCTGAGCATTACCCCGCCCCCTACGCGCTGATCGACAACTGGGCGAAGCACGGCGCCGACCCCAAGGCGATGCAGCGCGCCGAGATTGCCTCTTTCGCCGAACTTCTGCAAAGCGAGACAAGCAAGAACCTGATCCGCGCCTTCTTCCTGCGCCGCAATCTCAAGCAGGCGGCGACCGACAGCGACGATATCCGGGACGTGCATGTCGTCGGCGCGGGCATCATGGGTGGCGAAATCGCGGCCTGGATCGCGATGCAGGGCAAACGCGTCACCGTGGCCGACCCGAACGAAGAGGCGCTCGGCCAGATGCTTCGGCAGGCAACCGAAATCTGCGAGGACGCGCACAAGTCCGATCTGGAGACGCGCGACACGCTCGACCGGCTGATGCCCGACCCCCGCGGCTACGGCGTCGAGAAAGCCGATCTGGTGATCGAGGCGGGCCCCGAAAAGCCCGAGGTCAAGGCGAAGATCTTCGCCGAACTTTCCGCGCGGATGAAGACCGGCGCGATCCTCGCAACCAACACGTCGAGCCTCAAGATCGCGCAATTTCTCGAGGATGTGCCGGCCAAGGCCCGGTTCGCGGGCCTGCATTTCTTCAACCCGGTCAGCAAGGTGCCGCTGGTCGAGGTGGTGGCGCAGGAAAAGACCAGCAAGGAAACACGCGCGCGGCTCGTTGCCTTCTGCAACGCCACCTCCCGCCTGCCGGTCGTCGTCGCCGATACGCCCGGCTTCCTCGTCAATCGCGCGCTGATGCCCTACCTGCTCGAGGCGCTTTTGCTGATGGATGAGGGCGTCGCGAAGGAGAAGATCGACAAGGCCGCGCTCGAATTCGGCATGCCGATGGGGCCGGTGACGCTCGCCGACCAGGTCGGTCTCGATATCTGCCTCGACGTGGCGGAAAGCCTGACGAAATCGCTGGAAACGCCGATCGCCGAAATCCCCGCCATGCTGCGCGAAAAGGTCGAGGCCGGACATCTGGGCAAGAAGACCGAGCGCGGCTTCTACGACTGGTCGGACGGCCCGCCCAAGCCCGAGACCAGCGCCCGGATCGACCCCGACCTGACCGACCGGCTGATCCTGCCGATGCTCAACGCCTGCGCGCAGTGCGTGCGCACCGGCGTGGTCGGCAGCGCCGACGAAGCCGATGCCGCGATGATCTTCGCCACCGGTTTCGCGCCCTTCCGCGGCGGTCCGCTGCATTACGCGGCCGCCCGCGGCAATGACGGGGTCCAGCAGCGTCTCAAGCAGTTCGAAGAGGCCTATGGCCCGCGCTTCGCCCCCGACCCTTATTGGCGCAACGAAAGTTGAGATGCCCAAGCACTTCGCCACAGAAAAACCCGTCGTCGACTGGATCCTGGAGCACCTGGGCCACGACCTGCGCATTGCCCTGCCTCTGGGCCTGGGCAAGCCCGTCACGCTGATCAACGCGCTGGTCGAACGCGCCTGCGCCGACCCGTCCATCCGACTGCAGATCTTCACCGCCCTGACGCTGGAACGGCCTGACCCCTCCTCGGACATGGAAAAACGGTTTCTCGATCCCGCGCTCGACCGGCTGTTCGGCGATTACCCGCAGATCGAATACGCCCGGCTCCTGCGCGAGGAAAAGCTGCCCGCCAATATCCACGTGACCGAATTCTTCCTGCAGGCCGGCAACTGGCTGAACGCCGCGAAAATGCAACAGAATTATGTCTCGGCGAACTATACCCATGCGCTGGACGTGCTGGTCGCGCAAAAGCCCAACCTTGTCCTGCAGCTTCTGGCCAGCGAAGGCGACCGGCTGAGCCTGTCGTGCAACACCGACATCACCAGTGATCTTCTGACGCTGCGCAAGAACGGCAAGGCCGATTTCGCGATGATCGGCCAGGTGCACCCCGACCTGCCCTTCATGCCGGGCCCGGCCGAGATCCCGGCCGAGGACTGCGCGGTCCTGATGCCCGCAGAATCCGCGAAACATGGCCTCTTTTCCGTCGTCAAGCGGCCTGTCGGGCTGCAGGAACACGCAATCGGCCTGCATGTCTCGCGCCTGATCCCCGATGGCGGCACGCTCCAGATCGGCATCGGCGAGATCGGCGATGCCATCGCTCATGCGCTGATCCTGCGCCAGCGCGCGGCAATCGCCCCGATCTGGCAGCGCTGTCCGTTTCCGCGCGGCGAAGCCTTCGCCGAAACGGGCGGATTCGAGCGCGGGCTCTACTGCGTGACCGAAATGCTGGTCGATGGCCTGCTGGCGCTCTTCGAGCAGGGGATCATCCGGCGCGAGGTTGACGGCGTTGCGATCCATGCCGGCTTCTTCGTGGACAGCCATGCCTTCTACAGACGGCTCAAGGCATTGCCAGACAGCGACCGGGCGCGCATCGCGATGGTGCCGGTCTCCTTCACCAACGCCCTCTATGGCGGCGAGGAGGCCAAGCGCGCGGCGCGGCGCGACGCACGCTTCATCAATTCGGCGATGATGGTAACCCTCCTGGGGGCCGCCGTTTCCGACGCGACCGAGGACGGCAAGATCATCAGCGGTGTGGGCGGGCAGTTCAACTTTGTCGAACAGGCCTTCGCCCTCGACGGCGCGAGTTCGATCATAACGCTGCCGGCCACCCGCCAGGGCAAGCGCGGGCTGAGTTCGAACATCCGCTGGAGTTATGGGCATGTCACGGTCCCGCGTCACATGCGAGATATCGTGGTGACCGAATACGGCATCGCCGATCTGCGCGGGAAAAGCGACGCCGAAACCATCGCAGCCCTGCTCGAGATCGCCGACAGCCGCTTTCAGGCGGAACTGGAAGAGAAGGCGAAGTCGACGGGCAAGCTCCCAGACGAGTACCGCCTGCCCGACGCGGCGCGGAACAACACGCCCGACGCCCTGCGCGCCTGGCTTGGCCACGAGGACGCGTTGCCGCGCTTCCCGTTCGGCACCGATTTCACCGAGATCGAGCAATACCTGCTGCCCGCGCTCGCCGACCTGCGCCAGGCGAGCGCCAGCAAGCCGGCGCTCGCCCAACTGATGCTAGGCGGCCTGCAGGGCTCTGCCGCAGCGCGGGAAGAGGAAGCCATGAAACGGATGAAGCTTGATGCGCCCGACGGCGTGCAAGACCGCCTCTCGGCGCTTGCCCTGCGCGGCGCGTTGCGCAAGGCGGAATCGGGCTGATCGCGACGGCGAGGCGCGGGACCGCCTGCCTGCCTTGCGGCGGGTCTCGCGAACTGTGCCGATCCGGGATGCCGTGCAAAGCTTTCGTTGTGGTTAACGGCAGCGGTGTCCATGTTCAGTATCAATGGCTTGCAAAATGGTCCAACCTTGGACCACCCGCCCAATCGCACCCGGAGGCATGCCGGAGGCGTTCTCGGAGGCTCAGCCGGCGGGGGGCGCGTAGCGCCAGCGATGCATCAGGTCGGCGCCGCAGGGGCGCGCCTCAACCAACTCGAAGGGCCGTGCGCCGATGGCGGTGACCCCCATCGTCGCCAGCCCAGCCGTGCCATCGGCCCCGAAGGCATGTCCGGCCGAGAACACCACCAGTTCATCCACCAGTCCCGCCTGCATCAGGCTGGCGCCCAGCCCGCCGCCACCCTCGCAGAAGACCCGCGTCAACCCGCGCGCGCCCAGCCGCGCCATTGCATCCGCCATGTCGAGCCGGCCCATTTGATCGGTCGCGCATTCGATCGCCTCGGCCCCCAGCCGGACCCAGGCGCTGCGCGTCGGCGGCGCGGCGCGCGCGCCATGCAACAGCCATACCGGCGCCGCGTCCAGGCTGCGTCCCAGCCGGCTGTTCACGGTCAGCCCCAGCCGGCTATCCGCGACGATCCGGATCGGCTGCCAATCGGTGCCCAGTTCGCGCACGCGCAGATCTGGATCGTCGGCGCGTGCGGTTCCGGCGCCGACCAGAACGGCGTCGTGGTTGGCGCGCATCAGATGAACCCGCCGTCGCGCCTCCGGCCCGGTGATCCACCGGCTTGTGCCGGCGGAGGTCGCGATACGGCCATCGAGCGTCAGCGCCAGCTTCAGCGTCACCAGCGGCCGTCCCTGCCGCAGGCGCAGCAGGAAGCCCTTGTGCGCTTCCTCCGCCTCGGTTGCCGCAACGCCCTCGGTCACCTCGATCCCCGCCCGGCGGAGCATCGCATGCCCCCGCCCGGCAACCCGCGGATCCGGGTCGGTGAGCGGGGTGACCACGCGGGCGATGCCGGCGCGCGCCAAGGCCGCGGCGCAGGGCGGCGTCGCGCCGTGGTGGGCGCAGGGTTCGAGGCTGACATAGGCCGTCGCACCGCGCGCCGCCGTACCGGCTTGCGCCAGCGCGACGGTCTCGGCATGCGGGCGTCCGCCGGGCCGTGTCCAGCCGCGCCCCAGGATCACGCCGTCCTTGACGATCACGCAGCCCACCGCCGGATTGGGCCAGACGCGGCCCAGCCCGCGACGGCCAAGCGCGAGCGCCAGCCGCATGTATCGCAGATCGGCGTCCCGCGTCATGAGGGTCCTTTCAGCGGCCTCGGTCGCCGGTGCCGCGGCGCCTATTCCTCGGCCTGCGCCTGCGGACGCAATTCGGAGACGAAGCGATCGAAATCGTCCGCGGCCTGGAAGTTCTTGTATACGCTTGCAAATCGCACATAGGCAACGGTGTCGATGCGCGCCAGCGTCTCCATCACGATCTCGCCGATCAGCCGCGAGGGCACGTCGGTATCGCCGAGGCTTTCCAGTCGCCGGACGATGCCCGAGAGCATCTGGTCGATCCGCTCGGGGTCGATGGGGCGTTTCTGCATGGCGATGCGGACCGAGCGTTCGAGCTTGTCGCGGTCGAAGGGCTCGCGTTTGCCGGAGCTTTTCACCACCACGAGGTCGCGCAGCTGGACGCGTTCGTAGGTGGTGAACCGGCCGCCGCAGGCAGGGCAGAAGCGGCGGCGGCGGATGGCGACATGGTCTTCGGCGGGGCGGGAATCCTTGACCTGGGTATCGACGTTTCCGCAGAACGGGCAGCGCATGACCTCTCCCTTGATGTGGCGGCAGCTCCAGCCGCAGCGACTATAGGCAGCATCCAACTGCTTGGGTAGCCGAAAAATTCCACCCCCAGATCATGCATCCGGCGTGTTGCGATCCTGGCTCAGT
>SLKW01000127.1 GCA_007134405.1 Paracoccaceae bacterium | reverse complement strand
GGCGACATGATAACTTTGTGCCTCAGCATGCGCCCCTTCACGCTGCATTGCGGCACAGTTTGAAGTGCCGCTAACGTCATTGCAACGGATTAAAACCAATACGCCCTTTGGAGGCGCGGATTCATCTGCGCGCACTCGAAAGGCCGCTTGCGTGGTAACCAGCCAAGGAATGGCGCGAAGCGGAAAGAAGCCTGGCGGCGAACGCCTATCCACAAGCGGCTTCCGTGGGCGGTGTGGGTGGTGGTCCGCAACTGCACGACACGCAGGAAGTCGCATCTCCCAACGCTCGGGAACTACCTGGGTTATCGCGCAGTGGTCGGGTGCGAATGACTTGTATGGGGAGAGCTGCACCGAGGCACGGCATGAGAGGCGAACGGCGGGAAATGGGATGTGCCGGCTGCCTACCCAACGTCGGGTTATCCCGAGCCGGGATCAACCGCGCCACCAGGAGAAGCAGCGCTGTGTGCGAAGAAGACAGGAAGAACTGAAGACCTCGCAGTCGGCGGCATCGACATCGGCAAGGACACATTCCATCTGCTCGGGTTGGACAGAGCTGGTCAGTTGGTCGTGCGCAAGAAGATCAAGCGGTTCGCGCTGACTGCAACCTTCGAACAACTCCTACGCTGTCCTGCCTCAGCCCCCATTTTATCAGCCGGATACGCAACGCGCTTGAACACACTGCAAACATCCGCAAGTCGCAAGCGAATGTGGCGCTGGTACGGCCCACGGCAGGGAGCCGAGCGCAAGTGCCACAGAAGACAGCGATAGAGTTCGGTGAGCGCCTGCCGCACGCTGTCGAGGCATATCCGTCGGCCCCAACAACCGCGCACGGGCGGCTGTCCTGGCTGCAGCGGGAACTAGGGAAACACGGCGGAGTGAAGGTCAGCGTCAACACGGCGCACACGTGGATGCACGGGCAGTCCAGGCCGCGCGACGACAAGCTTCGTGCGCTGGCCCGCCTTCTGTGGGTGGACGAAATCTGGCTGACGTTGGGCCGGCAACCCACGAATGCCACCAGGCGTCCGGAGGCGGCGGTGAACCAGGCCCGCGGCGCCGCGCTGGTCGTTGTCGGGCTGATCGAGATGGGCGGCAGACGTTCAGCTTTCCCGCCAAGACGAAGGGAGGACCGGACCTGGTCGTCAATCTCGGGCCGGCGCAATTTGATGTTCAGGTTGTTACTTGGCAGCAGAACGGAAAGACGCTGGCTTTCCTGGTCAGGGAACCGGTCGGCAACGCCCGTATCCTCGGCACGCTGCCGGACGAGCCCTGCCCCGACTTGGCTGCGGTCGGCGCCACCTCGATGTAGAGACCGCCGCCATCCGCCAGTCGCTGCAAGCGCTCGCCGGCCTTCAATGCCGTTATCTTCGAGTCGGGCAGCAGCATCTGATCACCCTCATGCAGGTCACGAACTTTGGCCCATTTATCCAATTTCGCCTGCATAGTGGTGCACATCGCTGCACGACGCGCCACCCTGCGAACGGTGATTCCTGTGCAATAGCAATAGCTTTGCACATCTCTGCAGGATTATGAAGATGATCTTGGAGCGGGTAGCGGGAATCGAACCCGCGCGTTCAGCTTGGGAAGCTGACAGGCTACCATTACATCATACCCGCGCGCGACGTCGTCTAGCGCCCGTCCCGATTCCCGTCAAGCCGCCACGGTTCAGAACGGGATCTCGTCATCCATGTCGGCGGGGCCGCGATTGAAGCCGCCACCACCTGAGCCACCGCCGCCGTAGCCGCCATCGCGCCCGCCCGGATCGGAGTAGCCGCCCCCGCCGCCTTCGCCGCGCCCGTCGAGCATGGTCAGCGCACCGCCGATGCCGGCGACCACGACATCGGTCGAATAGCGGTCCTGGCCGCTCTGGTCCTGCCATTTGCGGGTCTGGAGCTGGCCCTCGATATAGACCTTCGAGCCCTTTTTCAGATACTGCTCGGCGACGCGGATCAGTCCGTCGCCGCGCAGGACGACATTGTGCCATTCGGTCCGCTCGCGCCGCTCGCCGCTGGCCTTGTCGCGCCAGGTCTCGGAGGTGGCGATGCGCAGGTTGCAGATCTTGCCGCCGTCGGGAAACGTCCGCACCTCGGGGTCGCGGCCGAGGTTGCCGATGAGGATCACCTTGTTGACCGAACCTGCCATGCCGCTCTCTCCCGTCGAATCTGCGCTCGCCTTCCGGTAGCACGACTGGGCCGGACTGGACAGGGGCAACCGCGCGGCTTGCCTTGAGCGGAGAATCCGGTCACAAATTTCATGGATGCGCGGCGGCTTGTTCGTGCCGACTCGCGCGCGGGACAGACTGGAGGAGGCGGCCGATGCGTCCGCTCATCGCCATCGTGGCCTTTGGCCTGGGTGCCGTGTCAGGGGCCGAACCCACCAGTGCGAACGGATTACGCTTGGGCGGCAATGCCGGGGCGGAATCGGTGAACCGGCTGATGGAGACGCGGTTTTCGCGGCAGTATTCCACCTCCGAACGGCACGTGCCGAACCTGCCGCAGGCGGTTGATGCGCGCGCGCCGCGTTACACCGGCCCCAATCCCGGCCCCTATCTTGAATTGGCGCGTGCCGCCGCGCGGCGGCATAATGTGCCCGAGGATCTTTTCCTGCGTCTGGTGCATCAGGAGAGCCGCTGGAATTCGCGCGCGGTCTCGTCCAAGGGTGCGCGGGGGCTGGCGCAGCTCATGCCCGATAACGCCCGGCTGTTGCGGGTCAATCCCGACGATCCGCGCCAGAATCTGGAGGGCGGAGCGCGGTACCTTCGGATGATGTACGACCGGTTCGGCAACTGGCGGCTGGCGCTGGCGGCCTACAATGCCGGGCCCGAGGCGGTGGCGCGTCATGGCGGGGTGCCGCCCTTCGCCGAGACGACGCATTACGTGCGGGTGATCCTCGATTCGGGCTGACCCGTGCGACGGTCCAAGGTTGGACCGTTTGCCAAGATACTGATTCAAATAAGAAATCCGGGGCGATTAACCGCAATGAAACCTTTGGTCCGCCTCAGGCTCTGGGCACCACCGGCGCTGCGGTGGGGCGCTTGCGGAAGGCCGAAGGGGTCACGCCGGCAGTCTTCTGAAAGGCGCGAGTGAAATAGCCGGCCGAGTTGTAGCCCAGATGCTCGGCCACGGTCTTGATCGGCAGGCTCGTCTCGGTCAGCAGGCGTCGGGCCTCGAACAGCACGCGATCCTCGAGCAGCATGTGCGCGCTGCGCCCGCAGGTCGCCCGGCAGGCGCGGCTGAGATGCGTGGGCGTCACTCCGAGCGCCGCGGCATAGTCTGTCACCGCAAGGTTCGAGCGGAAGTCGCGTTCGAGCAGCGCCGCATAGCGGGCGACCAGGCGCTGCGAGGCGGCCGAGCGGCCGGGCAGGGGGTCCGGCGCGCCTGCCCGGATGACCTGCCGTTCCAGCCAGACGCTGAGCAGGCCCAGATGATGCTGTGCGGCGCGCCGCGCACCGGGGCGATCGCCCTCGACCTCGCGCTGGATGCTTTCGAGGATGGTGTTGAGCTCCTTTTGCGAGATCGGATCGCGCAGGCGGAGGACATGGACGGCATGCGGCAGGTCGAGCCCGTGATCGCGTCCGAAAAACACGGCGGTGCCCTGAACGCGCAATGTGATCTCGAACCCGTGCATCGTGCCGGGGGGAATGAAGATCGCGTTGTGCGGGCCGTAGCCGCGGGTCGTGCCGGCGATGGTGATACGGCCCTGGCCTTGGGTGAACCAGAGAAGCACCGCCTCTCGCAGGGCGCGCATCGCTTCCACGCGCCAGCGCCCGCCCGAGGCAAGGCGCGAGATAGGCGTGAGACGCAAGGCCGAGGGTGTCTCTGGGACGATGGTCATCGGAGTCCGCTCAGTAACCCGCGGAAAGCCTAGGACGATGCCGAAGCTACGCCAACCAAAAAGTGAAACTGCGGATCGATGCGACCCGCACAACTTCGCCGCGTTGCAGAAATGCGTGCCACGGCGTCAGGAGGGGTCGATTCCGTGCCAGTCGCGCATACGGTTGCGGAACCATGTCCGCTGTCGCTTGGCGTATTGCCGCGTGGCGCGCGTCGCGGCGGCCGCGGACTCGGCGACCGAGATTTCGCCGCGCAGATGAGCAACGAGTTCCGCGGCGCCGATCGCCCGCGTCCAGAGCGGCATCGCGCCGCCATGCGCCGTGCTGGGCCAGTGCGGCAGGACGGCGCGCGCTTCCTCGAGCGCGCCGTCGCGCAGCATGGCTGCGAAGCGGCGCTCGATCCGCCGCGCAAGCCAGTCGCGGTCAGGCATCAGGAGAAGCGGCGTCGATTGCGACAAGGGAATGAGAGGCGGGGCGGTTTCGTCCTGCCATTCGGCCAGCCCGCGACCCGTTGCCCGAAGCACCTCCCAGGCGCGCTGGACGCGGGGCGGGTTCAGGCGGTCGATCCGTGCCGCCGTGGCGGGGTCGAGATCGGCAAGGAGCGCCGCAAGCCCCTGCGTGCGCAGCCTTTCCTCGGCCTCGTGGCGCACCGCTGGCGGCGTGGGCGGGATGGCCGCAAGCCCTTCGGTCAGCGCGCTGAGATAAAGCCCTGTTCCGCCAATGATGACGGGATTGGGGTGGATTTGCAGGAGTGGGGCGACCTCGCGCAGCCAATGGCCCACGGAATACTCCGCGCCGAGGGGAACGTGCCCGTACAGCAGGTGCGGCGCGCGCGTCAGGTCGGTTTCGCCGGGCCGCGCGCTGAGCACCCTCCAGGGGGCATGGACCTGCAGGGCATCCGCGTTCACGACCACGCGCCCCTGTGCCTGGGCGATCCTGAGCGCGAGACCGGATTTCCCGCTTGCCGTCGGTCCGGCGATCAGCACCGGGCGGTCGGGATCGGGTAGAAAATTGGTGGCGGATGACATGGGCGGAGTTCAGCTTGGCGGAAACGGGCCGCGGCGCGGATTGACCGTTGAACCCGGCGGCCTTTTCCGACATTTTCCGCGCGATTGAAACACCCCCTCGTCGGTGACCCGGGATGTCCGCTCATGGCGGCTTTCTCGGGGCAGGAAAGGCCCGGATGAAAAAAGAAACCCCCGTCACCTATCGCCGCGTCATGCTGAAGATCTCGGGCGAGGCGCTGATGGGCGACCAGGGATACGGGCTGCATCCGCCGACGGTCCGCCGAATCGCCGAAGAGGTGAAGTCGGTGCACGATCTGGGCGTGGAGATCTGCATGGTGATCGGCGGTGGCAACATCTTCCGGGGCCTTCAGGGCAGCGCGCAGGGGATGGAGCGGACGACGGCCGATTACATGGGGATGCTGGCCACGGTGATGAACGCGCTCGCCATGCAGGCGGCGCTGGAAGCGATGGGCGTGTTCACCCGCGTCATCAGCGCCATTCCGATGGACCAGGTCTGCGAGCCCTACATCCGCCGGCGCGCCGTGCGGCATCTGGAGAAAAAGCGCGTCTGCATCTTCGCCGCGGGGACGGGCAACCCCTATTTCACGACCGATACCGCAGCGACTTTGCGTGCAAGTGAAATGGCTTGCGAAGCGATCTTCAAGGGAACGAAGGTCGATGGGGTCTATGACAAGGACCCCCGCCAGCACGCCGATGCGCAGCGCTACGACACCGTCTCCTACGACGAGGTGCTGGCGAAGCACCTCAATGTCATGGATGCCTCGGCGATTGCGCTTGCGCGCGACAACAATCTGCCGATCATCGTGTTCTCGCTGGACGAGCCCGGCGGCTTTCGCGGGATCCTGCGCGGCGAGGGCACGTATACCCGCGTTAACGAGTGATGGGTGTGGTTTTCGCGCCCGGCGTTGTATAGAGGATTCATCAGTTTCGTGTGAAGTTTCGCGAAGCCGGGGGCGAATGCGCCTCGGCCGCGACGGGAAGATGCAGGAATACCATGTCTGACGACATCGATATCGACACCAAGGACCTCAAGCGGCGGATGGAGGGCGCGCTGGCCTCGCTGCGCACGGAGTTCGGCTCGTTGCGCACGGGGCGCGCCTCGGCGGCGATGGTCGAGCCGATCCACGTGGAAGCCTACGGCCAGATGACGCCGGTCAACCAGGTCGGCACCGTGAACGTGCCCGAGCCGCGCATGGTCACGATCAACGTCTGGGACAAGTCGATGGTCGGCAAGGTCGAGAAGGCCATCCGCGAATCCGGGCTGGGGATCAACCCGCAGACGAATGGCACGATCATCATGCTGCCGATCCCTGAATTGAACGAGGAGCGCCGGCGCGAACTGACCAAGGTCGCTGCGCAATACGCCGAGCATGCGCGGGTGGCGATCCGCAACGTGCGCCGGGACGGGATGGACCAGCTGAAGAAGGCCAAGGCGGCGGGGATGAGCGAGGACGAGCACAAGCTCTGGTCCGAAGAGGTCCAGGAACTGACCGACAAGTACATCACCCGCGTCGACGAGGCGCTGGAGACGAAGCAAGAAGAGATCATGCAAGTGTGACCCGGGCGCGGTCGATGATTAGTAAGGGGGATTGGCGGTGAACACGGCGGACAACAGGGCGCTACGCGGGTTGCACGTGGCGATCATCATGGACGGCAACGGCCGGTGGGCGAAGGGCCGCGGCCTGCCGCGACTGATGGGTCACCGCGAGGGCGTACACCGCCTGAAGGAAGTTGTGCGCGCCTGTCCGGACCTGGGGGTGCAATTCCTGACGGTCTACGCCTTCTCGACCGAAAACTGGCGCCGATCCCGGCGCGAGGTGACGGGGCTCATGGCGATGTTCGCGCGCTCTATCCGCCGCGAAGCGCGCGAATTGCAGAAACAGGGCGTCCGCATGCGCTTCATCGGCGACCGCTCGGGGCTGAGCCCGGTGCTGCAGAACCTCTTCGCCTGGATCGAGGATCTGACCGCGGATAACACCCGCCTCCACATGACGGTCGCGATCAATTACGGCGGCCGCGACGAGATCGTGCGCGCGACCCGAGCGATCTGCGCGGCGGTCGCTGAGGGCCGGCTGCGTCCCGACGAGGTCAGCGAGTCGCTCGTTTCCGACCATCTGGACACGCAGGGTCTGCCCGATCCGGATTTGGTCATCCGCACTTCGGGCGAGGTGCGCTCGTCGAACTTCCTTCCCTGGCAAACCGCGTATTCCGAATACGAGTTCACGCCGGTGCTGTGGCCCGAATTCGACCGAACCGAATTCGAGCGCGTGCTGCACGGCTACGGGCTGCGCGAGCGGCGCTTCGGCGCGGTGACTGCATGAGCGAGACGCGGTTCGCGGATCTGCGCGCACGCGTACTCTCGGCTCTGGTGATGGTGGCGGTGGGGCTGGCGGCCCTGTGGCTGGGCGGGCACGCGTTCGCCGCGCTGGCCATCGTCCTCTCGGGCCTCATGGGGTGGGAGCTTTACCGGATGATGGCCCCCGATGCCCCTCCGGCACGGGCCGAGGCGCATGGCGTCGCAGCGGCAATCGTGGTCGCGGTCTTCAGCTACACCTGGGGGGGCTGGGTTTCGGTTCTGGGGCTTCTGGCCGCCGCGGCGCTGATCGCCACACGGGTTCCCCGCGACGGGCGCATCTTCGGCGCCTATCTGGCGCTCATCCTTCTGGCCGGGCACGGGCTGATCGCGCTTAGGTGGGATTATGGCCTCGAATGGGTGCTGTGGCTGATCCTCATCGTGATCGGGTCGGACGTGGCGGGCTATTTCGCCGGCCGGATCGTCGGTGGGCCGAAATTCTGGCCGAAGGTCAGCCCGAAGAAGACCTGGTCGGGCACGGTCGCGGGCTGGGTGATGGGGGCGCTGATCGGGACGGCCTTCATGCCGATCCTCGGCGCGGGTGCAGGGCTGGTGGTGCTGTCGATCCTGCTGGCGCTTGCGGGCCAGATGGGCGACATCGCCGAAAGCGCCATCAAGCGGCGCGTGGGTGTCAAGGATTCGTCGAACCTGATCCCCGGGCACGGTGGTGTTCTCGACCGGTTCGACGCGATGATCGCGGTGGCGCTGGTCGCGCTTCTGATGGCGAACCTGGGGCTATTGCGCGCCGTGGCCGGAGTTGCCCCGGGAACGGCAGGCTGAAATGCGACGGATCACGGTTTTCGGGGCCACGGGCTCGGTCGGTGAAAGCACGCTCGACCTTCTGGCGCGGCGCGACGACGTCAAGGTCGTGGCGCTGACCGGAGGGCGGCAAGTGGCGCGGCTGGCCGAACTCGCGCAGGCGCACCGGGCCGAACTGGCCGTCACCGCGCATGAGGAATGCTACGGTCCGCTGAAGGCAGCGCTTGCGGGCAGCGGCATCGAGGTTGCCGCCGGACCCGCTGCTGTCGTGGAGGCCGGCTACCGGCAGGCCGATTGGGTCATGTCGGCAATCGTCGGCGCGGCGGGGCTCGCCCCGGGTTTTGCGGCCCTGTCACAGGGGCGGACGGTCGCGCTCGCCAACAAGGAAAGTCTGGTAACCGCCGGGAAACTGCTGATGAGCGAAGCCCGCGCGCATGGAGCGACGGTGCTGCCGGTCGACAGCGAGCATTCGGCCGTCTTCCAGGCACTGGTTGGCGAGGATATCGCGGCGGTCGAGACCGTAACGCTGACGGCCTCGGGCGGGGGGCTGCGCGACTGGCCGCTTGAAAAGCTTGCCCATGCGACGGTCGCCGATGCAGCGTCCCACCCGAACTGGGCGATGGGCCAGCGCATCACGATCGACTCGGCTTCGATGTTCAACAAGGCAATGGAAGTGATCGAGGCGCGCGAGTTCTTTTCCCTCTCGCCCGAGCAGATCCGCGTCCTCATCCACCCCCAGTCGCTGGTCCATGCGCTGGTCGCGTTCCGCGATGGGGCGATTATGGCGCATCTGGGCAGCCCCGACATGCGCCATCCGATCGGCTACGCGCTCAACTGGCCGAAGCGAGCGGAACTGCCAGTTGCAAGGCTGGACCTGGCCACGGCCGGGCGATTGGATTTCGCCGCGCCCGATTTGCGCCGCTATCCCGCCTTGCGCCTCGCGCAGGAGGTGATGCGCGCGGGCGGCGCGGCGGGCGCGGTTTTCAACGCCGCGAAGGAGGTCGCTCTCGATCATTTCATCGACGGCGAGATCGGCTTTCTGGACATGGCGGGCGTGGTCGAGGATACCCTTGCACGGCACGATGCGGTTACCGGTCTTGGCAATGCCGCGGAATCGTTGCAGGACGTGCTCGATATCGACGCGACGGCGCGCCGTCGCGCCGTCGAGGTGATCCGCGCCCGCGGTCGGGCCGCCTGAGGAGTTCTTCATGGACCTGTTCGGACTGCTGCCCAGCTTCGGCAATCTGTTCTTTACGCTCGCCGCCTTCGTGATCGCGCTGTCGGTGATCGTGGCCGTGCACGAATACGGCCACTACATCGTCGGCCGCTGGTCGGGCATCCACGCCGAGGTGTTTTCGATCGGCTTCGGGCCGGTCCTGTTCAGCCGCGTCGACAAGCGCGGCACCCGCTGGCAGGTCGCGGCCCTGCCGTTCGGCGGCTACGTGAAATTCCTGGGCGACAGCAACGCGGCCTCGGCCCCCGATTCGGAGGCGGTGTCGCATATGGACCGCGACCAACGCCGGCACACGATGCAGGGCGCGCCGCTCTGGGCGCGGTCGGCGACAGTGGCGGCGGGGCCGCTCTTCAACTTCGCCTTCTCGATCCTGGTCTTCGCGCTTTTTCTGGCCATGCGCGGCATCCCCGAGCCCACGCCGATGGTCGGCGACGTGCATCCGCTGCCCGCGCCGGTCCAGGAACTGCGCGAAGGCGACCTGATCCGCGCGGTCGAGGGCGCGCCAGTCGACACGCTGGACGACTTCTTTAGCATCGCCGCCGAAATCGATCCCGCGCCGGTCGTTGCCTACACGATTGAGCGCGACGGGACCGAAATGGAGGTCTCGGGGCCGTTTCCGGTTCCTCCGCGCGCGGCTGGCATCTCGCTCAACTCGGCGGCGCGCGATGCCGGTATGCAGACCGGCGACGTCATCGTCGCGGTCGAGGACACGCCGATTCATGCCTTCAGCGAGCTTCCCCCGATTGTCAGCGCCGCCGAGGGCGATGCCGTCGCGCTGCGCATCTGGCGGGACGGCGACGAGATCGACCTGTCGCTGACCCCCCGCCGCACCGACCTGCCGCGCCCCGAAGGCGGGTTCGAGACGCGCTGGCTCATCGGGCTGGAAAGCGGTGCCTTCTTCGAGCACCCGGTGCGCCGGCCGGGCCTGACCGAGGTGCTGCCGATGGCAGCCGGGCAGACCTGGGCGGTGGTCGCGCGCAGCTTCGACGGGCTCTATCACATGGTCGTCGGCGCCATCAGCACCTGCAACCTGTCCGGGCCCATCGGCATTGCGCGCGTCTCGGGGGCGATGGCCTCCGACGGGATCTGGAACTTCGTCTGGTTCATCGCCGTCCTGTCGACGGCGGTGGGCTTGCTGAACCTCTTTCCCATCCCGATCCTCGATGGCGGGCATCTGGTCTTTCACGCCTACGAAGCGGTGGCCGGACGGCCGCCCAGCGACCGGGTGGTGAATGCGCTGATGACCGTCGGGCTGGTGATCATCCTGTCGTTGATGACATTCGCGGTGTTGAACGACATACTTTGCTGAGTTCTCGTTAACTTCCTGTCAACCTTGACATTTTTTCGCCGCCTCGGCGCCTTATCCGCGTCCTCTCCCGCTGGCAGTCACGTCCTGCCAGAAAGTGGAGAAGGCAATGATGACACCGATCGGTGGACCTGAAACCGGATTGCGCACTGTCTATCAATTGGGCGGGGACTGGGTCTGGTTCTTCCTTGCCGTCATCGCGGGGCTGATCCTTGCCGCCTGGGTGGCGGGGCTAACACTCGACGGCCTGCCGGGCGCACCTGACCTGCGCGGCTGACGCGCGCCGTTTCGCCCGCGCCACAGACCTTGATCCTGAGCGTTCTGCGCTTTGACATTGCGCCCTCTTGCCGCTAGTCACGAGGAAAAGAACGAGGTTATGCGGGGCATCGGAATGGGCGGGATCGGTCTGACCAGAATGGCGCGGGTGTTTGTCCGGGCAACGCGTCCAAGACAGGCCTTCGCGGCCCTTCTGCCAGCGCTTCTTGCAATCGCCTTGCTGGCGGGGCAGGCGGCGCATGCGCAAAGCTTCAACTTCGCCACCATCGCGGTCGAAGGCAATCGCCAGATCGACGCCGAAAGCGTTGCGAACTTTGCGCGGATCCCGCGCAACCAGACGCTCTCCGCCTCTGAACTGAACGCCGCCTATCAGCGCGTCGCGGCGACGGGTTTCTTCCGGTCCGTGGAGTTCGTGCCCGCCGGAAACCGGCTCGTTATCCGGGTCGAGGAATACCCGATCCTCAACATCGTGAACTTCGAAGGCAACCGGCGCGTCGACGATGATCTGCTGCGCGAACTGGTTGTCTCGCGCCCCGGGCGTGTCTTCTCGCCCTCGCAGGCCGAGGCTGACGCCACCGCCATCGCCGAGGCTTACGCCGCGCAGGGCCGGCTGGCCGCGCGCGTCAATCCGCGGCTGATCGAGCGGCCGGACGGCCGTGTCGATCTGGCCTTCGAGATCGTCGAAGGCGCGATGGTCGAGGTCGAGCGGATCACCTTCGTCGGCAACCGCTCGTTTTCGGACCGGCGGCTGCGCAACGCGCTGCAGACCAGCCAGGCGGGCGTCCTGAGCTTTCTGTTCCAGGCCGACAACTTCAACGAGGCGCGCATCAACGCCGACCGGCAACTGCTGCAGGACTTCTACCTGTCGCGCGGCTTTGTCGATGCCCAGGTGACCGCCGGGGTCACCGAACTGACCCGCGAGCGCGATGCGGCCTTCGTGACCTTCACCATCCGCGAGGGGCAGCAGTACCGGCTCGGCGCGACATCGGTCGTCTCCGAGATTCCCGGCATCGATCCGGCGCCGTTTCAATCCGAACTCCGCCTGCGTCGCGGCGCCATCTTCTCGCCGGTGCTTCTCGACAACACCATCGAGCGGATGGAACGCATCGGGCAGCGCGCCGGCGAACGTTTCCTCCGGGTCGAGCCCCGCCTCACCCGCAACGAGCGCGACCGCACGATCGATGTCGAGTTCGCCATCGTCCGGGGCGAGCGCGTCTTCATCGAACGGATCGACATCCAGGGCAACGCGACCACCCAGGACCGCGTGATCCGCCGCCAGTTCGACGTGGCTGAGGGCGACCCGCTCAACCCGCGCGAGATCCGCGAAGCGGCCGCGCGCATCCGCGAACTGGGGTATTTCGCGGACGTCAATGTCGATGTCGAAGGCGGCAGCGCGCCGGATCAAGCCATCGTCGATGTCCAGGTCGAGGAAACCACCACCGGCTCGCTTGGCTTCGGTCTCAGCTACGGGGCCCGCGAAGGGGTCGGCGCCAACATCCAGTTCTCGGAAACGAATTTCCTGGGCCGCGGGCAGCGGATCGCGCTTGAACTGATCACGGTCCGGCGCGGGCGTGCCTTCGACTTCAGCTTCACCGAGCCGGCGCTGCTGGGCCGCGACCTGGCATTCGGCCTCCGCGCGGGACTCAGTTCGACGACCTCCGGCCGGTTCGCCCGCTTCGACACACGACGCCTGCAATTCTCGCCCTCGCTCACCTTCCCGGTCTCGGAATACGGTCGGGTTGGCGTCCGCTACACGATCGCGCAGGACGAGGTTTTCAATGTCGCCGAGCAGGCCTCGCCGCGGATCCGGCAGGACGAGGATATCGGCCGCGCGGTCACCTCCTCCGTCGGGCTGACCTATACCTATGATACGCGCCTGACCGGGCCAGATCCCGACCGCGGCTTCGTGTTCCGCTTCAACCAGGATTTCGCCGGCCTTGGCGGCGACCGCCGCTGGGCCCGTTCGACCGCCCTTCTCGGCTATGAACAGCGCATCATGGGCGGCGATGTCACCCTGCGCGCCGAGGCCGAGGCCGGCGGTATCTGGCATCGCTCCGGGGCCAGCCGGATTACCGAGCGGTTCGAACTGGGACCCGACCAGATGCGCGGCTTCCGCCCCTTCGGCATCGGCCCGCGCGACACCGAAACCGGCGACGGGCTTGGCGGCAACTACTTCGCGGTTGCCCGGCTGGAGGCGGAGTTTCCGCTGGGCCTGCCGCAGGAATACAATGTCGCGGGTGGGGTCTTTATGGATGTCGGCACCGTCTGGGGGGTGGACCAGGTGTCCGGCGCCACGATCGACGACAGCCGGTCCATCCGGGCGGTTGCCGGTGTCTCGGTCTTCTGGACCACGCCCCTCGGGCCACTGCGGTTCAACTTCTCCACGCCCCTCAAGCGCGAGGATCGTGACCGCATCCAGCGCTTCGATCTGACCGTCTCGTCCCGCTTCTGATGGTGCGCCGGCTGCCCGGCGCGCTTCTCGCCGTCGCGCTGGCGCTCGCCGCCGCGCCGGCGCCCGCCCAGGAGGCGCCTTTCCGGATCCTGAACGAGGAGCGGCTGCTGCGCGAGTCGCTCTACGGCCAGGCCGTGCTTGCCGAACTGCGCGAGGCCGAGCGCGAGCTGGAAACGGAGAACGAGCGCATTGCCGCCGATCTCGCCGCCGAGGAACGTGCCCTCACCGAGGCGCGCGCCGACCTGACGCCCGAGGAATTCCGGGCGCGCGCCGACGAGTTCGATCGCCGGGTCGAGGCGATCCGCGCCGAACGCAACGCCCTCAATCTGGAACTCACGCGCCGCTCCGAAGCCGCGGCGGCGCGTTTCTTCGACGAGACCTTGCCGATCCTCCTGCAGATGATGACCGAGGAAGGTCTGGTTGCCCTGCTGCGCCCCGATGCGCTGATTATCGGTGCAGACTGGCTCGACATGACCGATCAGGTGATCGAGCGTCTCGACGAGGCGCTGGGCGACCAGACCCCCCCCGAGGTCAGCCCGCCCGACGAGAACTGACGCGGGTTGCCGCCTGCCTTCTTGCCGCTGCGGGCCGGAATTGCTAGTCCTCGCGCCAGAACACGGCCCAGCCAACGGAGGCAGTTCAGATGCCCGATACCGCCAAGGAAACGGCGCGCGACTGGTCGGCGACGACCGAGGCCGACATGGCGCTGATCCAGCGCATCATCCCGCACCGCTATCCGTTCCTTCTGATCGACAAGCTGCGCGATATCCGGCTGGGCGAATCCGCGACCGGCATCAAGAACGTCACCTTCAACGAGCCGCATTTCCAGGGCCATTTTCCCGGCATGCCGATCATGCCCGGCGTCACCATCATCGAGGCGATGGCGCAGACCTCGGCCGTGCTGGTCGGGCTGACGCTGGACCTCGTCGACCGCAACCCGCTGGTCTATTTCATGTCCATCGACAAGGCGCGATTTCGCCGAAAGGTCGTGCCCGGCGATGTGCTGGAGCTGACCGTCACGGTGCGCCGCGGCTCGTCCAGGGTCTGGAAGTTCGACGGCATCGCCCGCGTCGGCGACGAGGTCGCGGCCGAGGCCGAATTCATGGCGATGATCGACCTGAACGGCCGGTCCTGACCCATGCCCATCGATCCTTCGGCGCAGGTGCACCCCACCGCGATTGTCGATGGCGGGGCAGAGATCGGCGCGAACTGCCGGATCGGCCCGTTCGCCGTGATCGGCCCCGAGGCGCGTCTTGCCGAAAGCGTCGAGATCAAGAGCCACGCGGTCATCGCCGGCTGGACGGAACTGGGCGCGGGTTGCGTCGTCTTTCCCTTCGCCGTCGTGGGCGAGGTGCCGCAGGACCTGAAATTCGCCGGCGAGCGCACCCGCCTCGTCGTCGGCGCCCGCTGCCGCATCCGTGAGGGGGCGACGCTCAACACCGGCACCGCCGGGGGCGGCGGCGTGACGCGGGTGGGCGATGACTGCCTCTTGATGACCGGCGCGCATGTCGGCCACGACGCCCAGATCGGAAACCGGGTGATCATGGCCAACCAGGCGGCGGTCGCGGGCCATTGCGTGATCGGCGACGACGTGATCATCGGCGGGCTCTCGGGCGTGCACCAGTTCGTGCGGATCGGCCGCGGCGCGATCATCGGCGCGGTGACGATGGTGACCAACGATGTCGTTCCGCACGGCCTCGTGCAGGCCCCGCGCGGCGAGCTTGACGGGCTGAACCTGGTGGGCCTGAAGCGCCGCGGGGTCGAGCGCTCCGAGATCACCGCGCTGCGCGCCGCCTATCAGATGCTGGCCCAGGGCGAGGGCACCTTCCTCGACCGCGCGCGCCGGCTGGCCGACGAGACCGAAAGCCGCCATGTGCGCGAGATGACCGATTTCATCCTCGCGGCCTCGGACCGCTCCTTCCTGATCCCGAAATGAGCCGCCTTGCCCTCATCGCGGGCGCGGGCGACCTGCCCGCCGAACTGGTGGCCCACCTGCCCGAACCGCCGCTCGTCTGCGCGGTCGAGGGTTATCCGCCGGCGGGTCTTCAGCCCGACCTCGCCTTCCGGATCGAACGGCTCGTTCCGCTCTTTCGCGAACTGACCGCGGCGGGGGTGCGCGAGGTTCTCTTCGCCGGCGCCGTGCATCGGCCCAAGTTCGACCCCGCGCTCTTCGACCCCGATACGGCGGCGCTTCTGCCGCACCTTCTGCCCGCCCTGCAACAGGGCGACGATGCGCTTTTGCGCGCCGTCATCGCGGTGTTCGAGGATCACGGCCTGGCCGTGCGGGGCCTCGCCGACTGCGCGCCGGGCCTGCTGGCCGCCCCGGGCGTTCTGGGCACAACCGCGCCCGACCCGGCGCACGAGGCCGACGCCGCGCGCGGGGTCGAGATCCTGCGCACCATCGCCCCGCTCGATCTCGGCCAGGGATGCGTCGTGGCGAAGGGGCTGTGCCTTTCCGTCGAAAGCCTCTTCGGAACCGATGCGATGCTTTCCCATGTCGCCGCCTGCCGCGATCTGCGCGAGCCGCGCCGGGGCGGCGTGCTGGTCAAGCGCGCCAAGCCGGGCCAGGAGCTGCGCATCGACCTGCCCACCATCGGCCCCGACACGATCGAGGCCGCGCAGGCGGCGCGGCTGTCGGGCATCTGCCTGCAGGCGGGGCATGTGGTGATCCTGCACCGCGACAAGGTGTGCGCGGCGGCGGATGCGGCCGGCATCGCCCTCTGGGCCGGGGCGTGAATGTCTTCCTGATCGCGGGCGAACCGTCGGGCGACCGTCTGGGCGGCGCGCTGATGGCGGGGCTCCGCGATCTCGACCCCGGCGTGCGGTTCCTCGGCGTCGGCGGGTCCGAGATGGCCGGCCAGGGGCTCGAAAGCCTCTTTCCGATGGACGAACTCTCGGTCATGGGGCTGGCCGAGGTGCTGCCGCGCTACTTCGCGCTCCGGCGCCGCATCCACGAAACCGCCGCCGCCATCGAAGCAGCCGCGCCCGACGTGGTGATCACCATCGACAGCCCCGATTTCTGCCTGCGCGTCCTCAGGCGCGCCCGCGCCGCGCGGCCGGGCCTGCCGACGGTGCATTACGTCGCGCCCTCGGTCTGGGCCTGGCGGCCGGGGCGGGCGGCCAAGATGGCGCCGCTCGTCGATCACGTGCTCGCGCTCCTGCCGTTCGAGCCACCCTACATGCGCGACGCCGGGATGAGCTGCGATTTCGTCGGCCACCCGGTCGTCGCCGAACCGCTGGCCAGCACCGCCGAGGCGCGCGCCTTCCGCGCCGAGCACGGGATCGGCGACGCGCCCTTGATCCTTGCGCTCCCCGGCTCGCGGCGCGGCGAGGTCGAGCGCCTGGCCCCCCGTTTCGGTGCGGCGCTGCACGATGTCCTTGCCCACCGGCCAAAGGCGCGGATCGTCGTGCCGACCGTCGCGGCGCAGGCCGAGCGTCTCCGCGCCCTGATCGCCGACTGGCCCGGCGCGCCGATCCTGCTCGACCCGGCCAGCAGCCCGCCCGCCGCCAAGCGCGCGGCCTTCCGCGCGGCGGACGCGGCGCTCGCGGCCTCGGGCACCGTCTCGCTCGAACTGGCGGCGAACGGCGTGCCGATGGTCATCGCCTATGACTTCCACCCGCTTACCCGGCCGCTGATCCGCCGGCTTGTCCGGCTTGAAACCGCCACCCTGGTCAATCTGGTGTCCGACACACGCGCGGTGCCCGAATTCCTGCTCGAGGCATGTCGGCCCGATCGGATCGCCCCGGCGCTCGTATCGCTTCTCGACGATCCCCAGGCGCAGGCGCAGCAGCGCGAGGCGATGGAGCTGACGATGCAGCGTCTCGGCCGTGGCAACCGCCCGCCCGGCCAGCGTGCCGCGCTGTCGGTGCGCGACTTCCTGGCCCACCGGCAGGCCCGCGCGGCCGGAACGTGATGCCTGCGCGCGCGTCAACCGACCGGCGCCCGATCCCGCTCGTGTAACCCCGTCCGCCTGGCCCCGTCCCGGCACCCCCTCCCGCGCACGCGACCGGGCTACACCGCTTCCGCAGACCTGGCACCGACCCCAAACTGGACTCATCGGGCGCCGGAATCTGGCCCTATTGCCCTCGCGGGGGCGTATTTCGTGCCCCGCAGTGTTGCATCGCGCCCCGCACCGAACGTTGCGCCCGCCGCCGCTTTTTCAGCAGAATCCGGTCGAAATGTCGAAATCTGCCATACGCTTGCCACCCGTTTGCCACCCGCTTGCCACCCGCCTGCCATACGTTTGCCATACGCCTCAAACCCAACGAAACAAGGCAAACGGCCCGATCCGCCGGGTGTCGCGACACCGCCCGCCGCACCCCGCGTCAAGGTTTCGTCAACCACTCCGCCGCGCTCAGCGCAGGGTCGGGATCGGCCCGTCGATCCGCCCCTGCACGAACTGCGCCAGCACCGGATCGTCGCTTTCCAGCGCCTCGGCGGCGCTGCCCTGCCAGTAAAACCGCCCCTCGTGCAGCATCGCCACCCGGTCGGCCACGTCCCGCAGGGTCCGCATGTCATGGGTGATGGTGATCGCGGTGGCCCCCATTTCGGTCACGATCTCGCGGATCAGCGCGTTGATCACCGCCGCCAGGATCGGGTCCAGCCCGGCGGTCGGCTCGTCGAAGAAGAGGATCGGCGGCTCCCCGGCAATCGCGCGGGCAAGCCCCACCCGCTTCTGCATCCCACCCGACAATTCCGCCGGATAAAGCTCGGCCGATTCCGGGCTCATGCCCACGCGCGCAAGCTTTTCCAACGCCGCCGCGCGCGCCTCGATGCGACCCATCCGCGCCGGTCCGCGCATCAGCCGAAAGGCCACATTCTGCCAGACGGGCAGTGAATCAAAGAGCGCCGCGCCCTGAAACAGCATGCCCACATGCGCCGCCAGATCATGCGGTCGCGGCCCGGTCAGCCCGGCGATCTCGACCGCGCCCCGGTCCGGAAACTCCAACCCCAGCAGGCATTTCAGCAGCACAGACTTGCCCGTGCCCGACCCGCCGATCACCACCAGGCTCTCGCCCCGCGCCACCTCGAAGCTGACGCCTGCAAGCACGTGTTTCGGCCCGAACGCCTTGTGAAGGTCGTGCACCCGGATCATGCCGAAAAGAAGGCCTCGGTCAGGAGGTAATTCGCCGACAGGATCAGGATCGAGGCCAGCACGACGGCGGTCTTGGTGGCCTCGCCCACCCCCTGCGCGCCCCGGCCCGAATGCATCCCGCAGAAGCAACCACAAAGCGCCACCAGGAAACCGAAAACCGCCCCCTTCACCAGGCCCGAGGCCACGTCCCAGAACTCCAGAAAGTCGACCGTGTTGCGCAGGTAGGTTGGCCCGTCGAATCCAAGACGGCTCACCCCGACCCAATAGCCGCCCAGGATCCCGATGGCATCGCCCACCGCGACAAGGACCGGCATCGCCAGGGTTGCGGCAACGATCCGCGGGGCGACCAGGTACTTCATCGGATCGGTGGCCAGTGTCCGCAGCGCGTCGATCTGTTCCGACACCCGCATCGTGCCGATCTCGGCCGCGATCGACGAGGCCACGCGCGCCGCCACCATCAGCCCGCCCAGCACCGGCCCCAGCTCGCGCACCATGCCAATCGCGGTGATCGAGGGCACGGCGAACTCGGCCGAAAAGCGCGCCGAGCCCGCGTAGATCTGCAACGCAAGCGCGCCGCCGGTGAACAGCGCCGTCAGCCCCACCACCGGCAGCGACAGCCATCCGATCTGCACCATCTGCAACGCCAGTTCGCGCCCGTAGAATGGCGGGCGGACCAAGTGCGAAAGGGCGAGCGCCGCGAAGGCGACGAACCGCCCGACCGCGCCGAAACCCACCGCGACCGAGCGCCCCGTGGCCCCCAGCAGCGCCAGCCCGGATCTCATTTCGTCTGGCCCAGATACCGGCGCCGATACCGCGCCCCCAGCGCGGTGAGGATCTCGTAGCCGATCGTGTCGGCGTCGCCGGCCAGATCGTCGATCCCCTGATGCGCCCCCAGAAGCGAGAGGGTCGCGGGGACCTCTGGCAGATGCGTGACATCGACCGTCAGCAG
>SLKW01000125.1 GCA_007134405.1 Paracoccaceae bacterium | reverse complement strand
CGCGCGGGCGAGCAGTTCGTGACGCCTCTCTCCGTTGCGGCCCTGGCCGGCGAGCCGCTTCATCGCGATCTCTTCGATCTGACGACCGAGGCGGAGATGGGCCATATCCAGCTGTCGCGCGCCGCGGATCTGGTCGTGGTCGCGCCCTGCACCGCCGACATGATGGCGAAGATGGTTGGCGGGCATGCCGACGATCTGGCCTCGACATTGCTGATGGCGACCGACAAGCGGGTGCTGATCGCGCCGGCGATGAACGTGCGGATGTGGGACCACCCGGCAACGCAACGAAACTTGAAGCAACTTCAAGGCGATGGCGTGCTGACCGTGGGGCCGGAGGTGGGCGACATGGCCTGCGGCGAGCATGGGCCGGGGCGGATGGCGGAGCCGCGGGCGATTGTGGCGGCAATTTCGTCAGTGCTGGAAGGGCGGGGGCGGCAAGGGGCGCTGGCGGGGCGGCATGTCATTGTAACGTCGGGGCCGACGCATGAACCCATCGATCCGGTGCGCTACATCGCCAACCGCTCTTCGGGGGCGCAGGGGGCGGCGATCGCGGCGGCGTTGCGCGATCTGGGCGCGCGGGTGAGTTTCGTGACCGGGCCGGCGAGCGTGGCGGCGCCCGAGGGGGTCGATGTGATCCCGGTCGAGACGGCGCGCCAGATGCTGGCGGCGGTCGAGGCGGCGTTGCCGGCCGATGCCGCGGTGATGGCCGCGGCGGTGGCGGATTGGCGGGTTGCGAATGCCGCCGGGCAGAAGATGAAGAAGGGCGCCGGGGGCATGCCGGTGCTGGAATTCGCTGAAAACCCTGACATTCTGGCGACTCTGTCGCGGCATGCGGGGCGTCCGCCGCTGGTCGTGGGGTTCGCGGCCGAGACCGAGACGGTGGTCGCGCATGCCCAGGCCAAGCGGGCGCGGAAGGGGTGCGACTGGATCGTGGCCAACGATGTTTCGGAGGCGACGGGGATCATGGGCGGGACCGAGAATGCGGTGCATCTGATCACCGAAGCGGGCGTCGAGGACTGGCCGCGCCTGCCCAAGGCGGAGGTTGCCCGGCGGTTGGCGGAGCGGATCGCGGCGCATTTGAGCGGTGTGTGACTCGCGTACACCGGGCGTATGACAAGCGTATGACAACCGTATGACAAGCGTAGGACAGGCGTAGGACTCGCGTAGGACTCGGGCAGGCCGCTCTGGCCGGCGAACATGGCTGCGGCCTGTGCTCGTGGAGGGGTGGTGGGCCGGGCGCGAGGGGACGCGGCGGGGCGGGCGATCAGCGAAACGAGCGGGCGGTGCGCCGCGAAGCGGGGGACCCGCCTTACGGCTTGGGGTGGTCGTCGTAGTCGTCGCGCAGGATGCGGCGGGAGTCGCCCTCGGGGTCGTCGTACATGCCCTTCTTCAGCGTCCAGTAGAACGCGCCGAGGCCGAGGAGCCCGAGAAAGAGCGAGATCGGAATGAGGATGGCCAGAACGTCCACGTGTGCCTCCTTCGCGTTACTTCAGCCGCAGCGCGTTCAGCGACACGGTGATCGACGAGATCGACATCACCGCCGCGGCCCAGAGCGGCGTGCAGAGTCCCAGAAGGGCTATCGGCACGAAGACGATGTTGTAAAGCCCGGACTGCCAGAAATTCTCGCGGATCCGGCGGACCGAGAGCCTGCCCATCCGCACCGCGTCGGCGATGGGCGAGATGTCGCGGCCCAGCAGCACGATGTCCGAGGCCGCGCGCGCCGCGTCGAGCGCCGAAGCCGGCGAGATCGAGACATGCGCCGCCGAGAGCGCGACGGTGTCGTTGAGCCCGTCGCCGACCATCAGCACGCGGTGGCCTTCCTCGTGCAGGGCGGCGATGCGTGCGGCCTTGTCCTGGGGCATGGCCTCGGCCTGCCAGTCGTCGATGCCGAGCCGCGCGGCCATGTCGCGCACCGCGGGCGGGACGTCGCCCGACAGCAGGATCACATGCTTGCCCTGGGCCTTAAGTTCCGCGACCAGCGTTTCGGCCCCCGGCCGCAGGCGGTCGGTGAAGTCGAAGGCCCGCGTTTCGCCGCCGATCGCCAGATAGGCGGCGGTGCCCGGGCGCGCCTCGGCGCCGACCCAGGCGGCGCGGCCCAGGCGCACGCGCGCGCCCTGCCACAGTCCCTCGACCCCGTAGCCGGGCACTTCGTGCACGTCGTCGAGACGCGCGGGGCGCAGGCCGCGATCCTGCAGCGCGGCGGCGAGCGCGCGCGCCAGCGGGTGGCTTGAGCCTTGCGCCAGCGCCAGGGCGACGCGGGCCGGGGCCTGGGGGTGATCGTCGAGATTGGTGGGGGCGGGCGTGCCCATGGTGAGCGTGCCGGTCTTGTCGAAGATCACGGTATCGACCTCGGCCAGGCGTTCGAGCGCGGTGCCGTCCTTGATGAGAAGCCCCTTGCGGAACAGCTTGCCCGAGGCCGCCGTGACCACCGCCGGAACCGCCAAGCCCAGCGCGCAGGGGCAGGTGATGATGAGCGTCGCCACCGCAACATTCACCGCGAGCCGCAGATCGCCGCCCGAAATGTAGAGCCAGGCGATGAACGCGCCCAGCGACAGAAGCGGGATCGACGGCGCATAGGCACGCGCGGCGCGGTCGGCGAGCGAGGTGTAACGGGTGCGCGCGGCCTCGGCATTGGCCACCAGATCGGCCATCCGGTGCAGCGAGGTGTCCTTGCCCGCCGCCGTGACGCGCACGGTGAGCGGGCCGGTCAGGTTCACCTCGCCGGCGCTGAGTTGGGTGCCTTCGCCGGCATAGGCGGGCAGGGTCTCGCCGGTCAGAAGCGAGCGGTCGATCTCGGACCGGCCGGCGGTGACGGTGCCATCGACCGGCACCCGCCCGCCCGGCCGCACCAGGACCAGATCGCCCACGGCGAGGTCCGACACGGGGACGGTCATTTCGCCCCCGTCCGAGAGGCGCGTGGCGCGCGGCACCTCGAGCGCGGCGAGTTCCTGCGCGGCCGAACGGGCGGCGGCGCGGGCGCGGAAATCGAGGTAGCGCCCGGCGAGCAGGAAGAAGGTCAGCATCACCGCCGCTTCGAAATAGGCGTGCTTGCCCGATTGCAGCGTCTCGTAAAGCGAGATGACGACGGTGAGGATCAGCGCGAGCGCGATCGGCCCGTCCATGTTCAGCCGTCCGGCGGCAAGCGCGCGGGTGGCCGAGCGGAAGAAGGGCTGGCCGGAGAAGGCCACGGCGGGAATGGCGATCAGGGCCGAGATCAGGTGGAAGAGATCGCGCGTCGCATCGGTGGCGCCGGCCCAGACCGCGACGGACAGGAGCATGATGTTCATCATCGCGAAGCCCGCGACGCCGAGCCGCATCAGCAGATCGCGGCTCTGGCGGTCGGTTTCGGTCATGCTGAGCGTGCCGGGGTCGAGTTCGTGCGCCTCGTAGCCCAGCGCGGCCAGGCGCGCGGTGACGGCGGCGGCGTCGACGCCCGCCTCGGCGGCGACCGACACCCGCCGGAGCGTCAGGTTGAGCCGCACCGAGTCGATGCCCGGCATCGCTTCGAGCCCGCGTTCGATGGTCGAGATGCAGGCGGCGCAATGCGCGCCGGGGACCGAGAGGACGATGCGCGCCCCCTCGGGCGGGGACTGGGCGCGGTCGAGCGCGGCGGGCGCCGCGACGCAGGCCGGGCAGGCCGAGGCCGGGGGCGGGTGGAGCGTGTCGCTCATGCACCCCGCTCGCGGTGGTGGAACGAGACGCGCTGGCGAAACTCGGTCCCGTCACTGGAGGTGGCGACGAGGCGCAGGTTCCAGTTGCCCGAGTCGAGCTGGACCGGCGCCCGGAAGCTGCCGCCCTGGTAGATGAAATCGGGGGTGACGTCGTCGCGGGTATGGGTGGCGCGGCCCAGGGTAGCGGTCAGGTCCGCGACCTCGGCCGGGGCGCCGTCGGGGTCGGTGATATGGACCTTCAGTTCGCCCTCGGCCACCTCGACGCGGATATCCCAGCCGAGCGCGCGCTGGCGGGCGAGCCGGTCGTTGAAGCCCTGGCTGGAGACGAAGCTGTTCTGCACCTCGAGCCCCGGAAAGGTGCTCAGCGCGCTGTAGGCCATGAAGGCGTTGACCGCGATGATGACGCCGAAGATGCTGCAGAAGATGGCCAGGACCTTGCCGCCGGTGAGTTCGCCCTTGCGCTGGCTCATTGTCCCCTCCCGTTGAAGACGGTTTCGCTGTAGATGCGCGTCGTTTCGCCCGGCACCGAGGCCCAGAGCCGCACCGGCGTCGAGACCTCGCGCGCGGCCTCGGTCCCCGGCGGGGCGGTCAAGTAGACGCGCTGGGTGACCTGCTCGTCCGCGGCCACGGTGACCATCTGCCCCTGCACGCCCTGGATGGTGAGCCGGATCGACGGATCCTCGGCCACGGAGATGAAGAAGGGGCGCGGCTCGTTCGACATGTTGCGCAAGCGGATGTCGTAGGCGTTGCGCACCGAGCCGTCGCCGAGGACGACATGCGTGGGATTGCGGATGGGCGAGATCGACATGTCGATATCCGTGCGTAGGAACAGGGCGACGATGAGCCCCACGCCGATCCCCGCCCAGAGGATGGTATAGACCATCGTGCGCGGCCGGAAAACGTGTTTCCAGACCGGGATCGGCTGGCTGCCGGCGCGTTCGCTCACCTCGTCGGAGAGCGCCAGGTAGTCGATCAGCCCGCGCGGCTTGCCGATGCGGTCCATCACCTCGTTGCAGGCGTCGATGCAGAGCCCGCAGGTGATGCATTCCAGTTGCTGGCCGTCACGGATGTCGATCCCCATCGGGCAGACGTTGACGCAGGCCATGCAGTCGATGCAGTCTCCCTGGGCGGGGTCGAGCTGGCCCTTCTTGAGCTTGCCGCGCGGTTCGCCCCGCCAGTCGCGGTAGCCGATGGTGATCGTGTCCTCGTCCATCATCGCGGCCTGGATACGCGGCCAGGGGCAGGCGTAGATGCAGATCTGCTCGCGGAAGAAGCCGCCGAAGAAGAAGGTGGTCGCGGTCAGGATGCCGACGGTGATGTAGGCGGCGGGGTGCGCGTCGAGCGTGAAGAGATCGCGCAGCAGCGTGGGCGCATCGGCGAAGTAGAAGATCCACGCCCCGCCGGTGGCCAGCGCGATCAGCAGCCAGACGACCCATTTGCTGCCGTATTTGCGGATCTTCTCGGCGTTCCATTTCTGCCGGTGCAGGCGCAGGCGGGCGTTCCGGTCCCCCTCGATCCAGCGCTCGACCAGGATGAAGAGGTCGGTCCAGACCGTCTGCGGGCAGGCATAGCCGCACCAGACCCGCCCGAAGGCCGAGGTGAAGAGGAAAAGCCCGATCCCGGCCATGATCAGGAGCCCCGCGACGAAGTAGAATTCGTGCGGCCAGATCTCGATCATGAAGAAGAAGAAGCGCCGGTTCGCGATGTCGACGAGTACCGCCTGGTCGGGCATGGCCGGCCCGCGGTCCCAGCGGATCCAGGGGGTGACGTAGTAGATGCCCAGGAGCACGCCCATGAGCCACCACTTGAGCGAACGGAAGTTGCCTTTCACCCGGCGCGGAAAGATCGGTTCACGCGCGGCGTAAAGCTGGGGGGTGTCGTCTTGCGAACTCATGTCGCCGGGCTCCTGGTCAGTGCCACCGACACGTCTGAAGTACGGGGGTCGAGGGCAGAGGCGTCACCGGACAGATGCACCTTTTGTCCGGCATCTTTAAGTGCGGCGAAGGG
>SLKW01000422.1 GCA_007134405.1 Paracoccaceae bacterium | reverse complement strand
TTCACTTCGACAAAGACGAAGCCGTCGCCGTCGCGCAGGATCAGGTCGATCTCGCCGCCCGCGCCGCGCCAGCGGGCCGCGTGCAGCGTCATTCCCTGCGCGGCATAGTGCCGGGCGACCTGCGCCTCGGCCATGCGCCCAGCCTGATGGGCCGTCGCGCCCCGGATCCCGTCACCGCGCATCGTCGGCGTCCCCCTCGCCGTCCTTGGCCTTCTGGCGGGCCAGCGCGGCCTGGTAGACCTGCCGGCGCGGCAAGCCGGTCTCGACCGCCACCTGGTCTACCGCCGCGCGCAGGCTCTGCCCCGCCAGCGCCGAATCGAGCGCCGCGTCCAGATCGCCCGCGCCCACCACCGCGGTGCTTGGCCGGTCGGTCAGCACTACGACCTCGCCCTTGACCTCGCGCCCCTCGAGGGCCGCGGCAAGCTCCGCGAGCGTGCCGCGCATGACCTCCTCGTGGCGCTTGGTCAGTTCGCGGCAGACGACCGCCGGACGGTCGGCGCCGAAAACCCCGATCATCTCGGACAGAAGCCGCGACAGCCGGCGGGGCGAATCGTAGAAGATGCAGGTGGCCGGGATCGCAGCGGCCTCCGCCAGCCAGGTCGCGCGCGGCCCGGCCTGGGCGGGCGGAAAGCCCAGGAAGGCGAAGCGGTCGGTGGGCAGCCCCGCCACCGCCAGCGCCGCCAGCGCCGCCGAAGCGCCGGGGACGGCATGGACCGGATGGCCCGCCGCCACCGCGGCGCGCACCAGCTGGTAGCCCGGATCGGCGACCAGCGGCGTTCCGGCCTCGGACGCATAGGCGACCGACCGTCCCTCGGCCAGCGCCGCCAGCAGCCGTGGGCGCATCCGCGCGCCGTTATGGTCGTGATAGGCCAGAAGCGGCCGCGCGCCTGGGCTGAGCCCGTGGATCTGCATCAGGTGGCGCAGGCTGCGCGTATCCTCGGCAGCCAGCACCTCGGCGGCCCCCAGCACGTCGAGCGCGCGCAGCGTGATGTCGCGCGCCGCGCCGATGGGCGTCGAGACCAGCCACAGACCGGGCGCCAGCGGCGCCGGGCCGCCCCCGTCCTTCGTGCGCGTCGGGCCGTCCGCCGCTGACATGCGTTTACTTGCCCCCGTTCTGTCCTTAATCTGCGCCCGGCATTCCTGCAGCACGCCGGAAAGGAACTTGATGTCTGCTCTTCTCACCGTTGCCCGCCGTCTTGGCAAGTACGCGCCGCTGCGGGCCCTCGCCGCGCTGACCGGCGTCCTTGCACTGGCGGCCTGCGAGCCGATCGGCTTCACCGCCGCCGCGCCTTCCGCCGCGCGCATCGATCCGAGCACCCCGGTGCAGGTCGCGCTGCTGGTGCCCTCGGGCTCGGGCCAGTCGGGCGACACCGTGCTGGCCGACAGCCTGGAGAACGCCGCCCGCCTGGCGGTGCGCGATCTGACCGGCGTGCGGCTGGATCTGCGGGTCTATTCGACGGCGGGCGATCCCGCGCAGGCCGCGCAGGTCGCCGCCCGCGCCGTGGACGAGGGCGCGCAGATCATCCTCGGCCCGGTCTACGGCCGCGAGGCCCGCCCCGTCGGCAATGCCGTGGCCGAGCGCGGGGTGAACGTGCTCAGCTTTTCCAACGATGTCGCGGTCGCCGGCGGCAATGTCTTCGTGCTTGGCCTGACGTTCGAGAACACCGCGCAGCGCCTGATGAGCTATGCCGCCGCGCAGGGCCAGGGCCGGGTGATGCTGATCGCCGAACGCACCGGCGCCGGCGAGGCCGCGGTGCGGGCCGCGCGCTCCGCCGAACTGGGCAGCCAGGCCAGCCTCGTCGCGGTCGAGACCTTCGATTTCTCGCAGCAGGGCGTTGTCGACGCCATGCCCCGGATCGCCGAAAGCGCGCGCAACTCGGGCGCGCAGTCGCTCCTCTTCTCCTCGGACACGGCCGGGGCGCTGCCGCTTCTGGCGCAGCTTCTGCCCGACAACCGCGTCGGCCCCGACCGCTTCCAGTACATGGGCCTCACCCGCTGGGACCTCCCGCCCGCCTCGCTGGAGCTGCGCGGGTTGCAGGGCGGCTGGTTCGCCAAGCCCGACCCCGCCCTGACCGACCGGTTCGAGGCGCGCTACCGCGACGCCTATGGCGCCGATCCGCACCCGATCGCGGGGCTCGCCTATGACGGGGTCGCCGCCGTCGGCGCGCTGATCAGCAGCGGCCGGCCGGACCCCCTGTCGCGCACCGCGCTGATGCAGGGATCGGGCTTTGCCGGCGTCAACGGCATCTTCCGCCTCCTGCCCAGCGGCGGCAACCGCCGCGGCCTTGCCGTCGCCACGATCCGCGACAACGCGGTGGTGATCCTCGACCGCGCCCCGCGCAGCTTCACCGGGGCGGGGCTCTGACGCGAGGCCCGGCGTGACCCCCGGCCTGCCCGCCGAACCCACCCTGCCGACCGGCGCCGGCAGGATCCTCGCCGCGCCGCCCCTGCCGCGCGAGCCGATGATCTGCCCCGAGGCGCAGATCCTCGACATCGCCGCGCTCGACCGCGACCTGGTCCGGGCGCTCGCCTCGGAAACCGACACGCGGGCGCGCCGCCAGGCGGTCACCCGCGTCCTGGCCGAGGCGCTGCAGCGCGGGCACGACACGCTCGACGCGGCCCTTGCCGCCGCCCCGCGCGACGCGCGCTCCTTCGTGCGGGCGCAGACCTGGCTCACCGATGTCGTGGTCACCGCCGCGGCGAACATCGCCTCGGCGGACCTGCACCCCAGCACCACCCCCACCAGCGCCGAGAGGATCTGCGTCATGGCCGTGGGCGGCTACGGCCGCGCCGAAATGGCCCCGCATTCGGATGTCGATCTTCTGTTCCTGACCCCCTGGAAGGTCACCGGCTGGGCCGAAAGCGTCATCGAATCGACCCTCTACATCCTGTGGGACCTGAAGCTGAAGATCGGCCACGCCAGCCGCACGGTCGACGACTGCCTGCGCCTGGCGAAGGATGACATCACCATCCGCACCGCGCTTCTGGAAAACCGCTACCTCTGCGGCGACCGCGACATGGCGCGCCAGCTCAAGGACCGCCTCTGGGGCGAGCTCTTCGCCCATACCCAGTCGAATTTCGTCGAGGCCAAGCTCGCTGAACGCACCGAGCGGCACCGCAAGCAGGGCGGCGCGCGCTACATGCTCGAGCCCAACGTCAAGGAGGGCAAGGGCGGGTTGCGCGACCTGCAGACGCTCTACTGGATCGCCAAGTACCTCTACCGGGTGGGCCAGGCGCAGGAACTGGTCGAGCACGGCTTCTTCACCGAGGATGAATACCAGAACTTCCGCGCCGCCGAGACCTTCCTCTGGGCGGTGCGCTGCCACATGCACCACATCACCGGCCGCGCGACCGAGCAGCTGACCTTCGATCTCCAGGTCGAGGTGGCCGAGCGCATGGGCTACCGCGACCAGGGCGGCCGCCGCGGGGTCGAGCATTTCATGCAGGCCTATTTCCGCCACGCCACCCATGTGGGCGAGCTGACGCGCATCTTTCTCACCGGGCTGGAGGCCCGCCACGTCAAGCGCGCCCCCGACCTGCTGCGCCTCCTGCGGCGCAAGAAAAAGGTCAAGCCCGGCTACCGGGTGGATCTCAACCGGCTGAACGTCATCGATCCCCCGACCTTCCTGGCCGACCCGCTGAACCTTCTGCGTATCTTCGAGGAGGCGTTGCGCACGGGCCTTCTCCTGCACCCCGATGCGATGCGCCTCATCGCCGCCAACCTGCACCGGATCGACATGCGCCTGCGCGAGGATCCCGAGGCCGTGCGCATCTTCCTCGACCTGATGCTCAAGCACGGAAACCCCGAACGCGCGCTCCGGCGGATGAACGAACTGGGCGTGCTCTCGGCCTTCATCCCCGAATTCGAGCCGATCGTGGCGATGATGCAGTTCAACGTCTACCACCATTACACGGTGGACGAGCACACGATCCAATGCATCTCCACCCTCGCCCAGATCGAGCGCGGCGAACTCCTCGAAGAGCTGCCCATCGCCAGCCGCATCCTCGAGGAGGGCGTGAGCCGGCGCGTGCTCTATGTCGCGCTCCTTCTGCACGACATCGGCAAGGGACGGCCCGAGGATCACTCGGTCCTCGGCGCGCAGATCGCCCGGCGCGTGGCCCCGCGCCTCGGCCTCAACCCCGAAGAGGCCGAGACGGTGGAATGGCTGGTCCGCCATCACCTACTGATGGCCGACACCGCCCAGAAGCGCGACATCGGCGACCCGCGCACCGTGCGCGACTTCGCCCGCGCGGTGCAGACGAAACGCCGCCTCGATCTGCTCACCGTGCTGACGGTCTGCGACATCCGCGGCGTCGGGCCCGGCACATGGAACAACTGGAAGGCGATGCTGCTGCGACGGCTCTATAGCGACACCGCCGCGGCGCTCGAAACCGGGCTCGAGGCCGTCACCCGCTCGAACCGCGAAAGCGCGGCCAAGCGCGCGCTGCGCGCCGCGCTGTCAGATTGGCCGCGCACCGATCTGCGCGCCGAGACATCGCGCCACTACGGCCCCTACTGGCAGGGCCTCTCGACCGAGACGCACAAGGTCTTCGCCCGGCTTCTGCGCGACATCGGCGAACGCGAGATCCGCATCGACCTGCACCCCGACGAGGCCCGCGACGCCACCCGCGCCTGTTTCGCCCTGTCCGACCATCCCGGCATCTTCTCGCGGCTGGCGGGCGCGCTGGCGCTCGTCGGCGCCAATGTCGTGGACGCGCGCACCTACACAACCAAGGACGGCTTTGCCACCGCCGTCTTCTGGATCCAGGACGCCGAGGGCCACCCCTACGAGATCGATCGCCTGCCCCGCCTGCGCCGCATGATCGAACGCACCTTCGCCGGCGAGATCGTGGCGACCGAGGCGCTGAAGGACCGCGACCGCGTCAAGAAACGCGAACGCCAGTTCCGCATCCCCACGACGATCAGCTTCGACAACGACGGCTCGGACATCTACACGCTCATCGAGGTCGATACCCGCGACCGGCCGGGCCTTCTCTACGACCTGACGCGCACGCTGGCCGAGAACAACATCTACATTGCGTCGGCGGTCATCGCGACCTATGGGGTGCAGGTCGTCGACACCTTCTACGTGAAAGACATGTTCGGGCTGAAGCTGCACACCAAGGCAAGGCAGGAGGCGCTGGAGCGCAAGCTCCGCGCCGCGATCCAGGCCGGCGCCCGGCGCGCGGGCGGCCAGTGACGGATGGCGCGTGTTGTGATTGCGCGTGACGCTTCGGCCCCTAACGCGATGGCCCCTGACGCGATGGCCCGTGACGCGATGGCCCGTGACGGATGACCCGCGACGCATCGGCCAAACCGGTGGTGGCGGGCGCGGTGATGGCCAGAGCGGCGGCGGCGCATGAGCCCGCGTTCTCCGACGCCGTGACCGGGCAAGCAGCGGCCCGCAGGGCAGTTTCCCGCTGCGCCGGCGCATCCCCCGAGGGCCGCGCGCCGCTTCATCTCGCCCAGAAATGCGCAAACACCCCCTCTCGGCCCGGCCCGACGCCGGCCCGCGCGCGCGGCCCCGCGGTTAACGCCCTCGCAACCCACCGCGCGCTTCTGCCATACGCTTGCCATACGCCTGCCATACGCCTGCCATACGCTTGCCATACGCCTGCCAGCGGGCCGTCAGGCGCCGGCCAGCCCCCTCGCCAGCGCGTCCATCGCCCGCATCCCGCTCCC
>SLKW01000356.1 GCA_007134405.1 Paracoccaceae bacterium | reverse complement strand
GCGTGCGACCACCGACCTTGCTGGCCTTGAGCTGAACATGACGAATGACACCGTCACAGGCCAACACTAAATCGTAACCTTGCGCGTCGGTGTGGGTGCGCGCCACCTCCATAAAGCGATTTTGCGCCCAGCCATACGAACAAAGCTTCGCGAGTAGAATGTATTCGACATACTCTTCGCGCGTTGACGATCGAACCGAATGTTTGTCCACGGGCCCCCTACACCAGTACCGCGCCCGAGGCGCCGATGACACCCTGGGTCTCGGCCTCGCCCAGAATCATCTGGTTGTGGGCGTTGCCCGAGGGGATCATGGGGAAGCAGTTCTCGTGCCGCTCGACCAGGCAGTCGAAGATGACCGGGCCGGGATAGGCCAGCATTTCCTTGATCGCCTCGTCCAGATTGGCGGGGTCGTCGCATTTGATTCCCTTGCAGCCAAACGCCTCGGCCAACTTGACGAAATCGGGCAGCGCTTCGGACCAGGAATGGCTGTAGCGCTCGCCATGCAGCAGTTCCTGCCACTGGCGCACCATGCCGAGGCGCTCGTTGTTGAGGATGAACTGCTTGACCGGCAGCCGGAACTGTACCGCGGTGCCCATCTCCTGCATGTTCATCAGCCATGACGCCTCGCCCGCAACGTTGATCACCAGCGCGTCGGGATGCGCGACCTGCACGCCGATCGAGGCGGGCAACCCGTAGCCCATCGTGCCCAGCCCGCCCGAGGTCATCCAGCGGTTGGGCGCGTCGAAGCCCATGAATTGCGCGGCCCACATCTGGTGCTGCCCGACCTCGGTCGCGACGTAACGCGCGGGATGGTCGCGGGTCAGCGCTTCGAGCCGCTGGAGCGCGTATTGCGGCTTGATCGTCTTTTCGGATTTCTTGTAGGCAAGGCAATTGACCGCGCGCCATTCCTCGATCTGCTGCCACCACTTCGCCAGCCCCTCGCGATTGACCTTGCGCCCGCGTGCCTTCCAGATCTTCAGAAGATCCTCCAGCACGTGGCCCACATCGCCGATGATCGGAATGTCGGTACGTATCACCTTGTTGATGGATGACGGGTCGATGTCGATATGCGCCTTCTTCGAGCCGGGCGAGAAGTCGGCGATGCGGCCGGTGATCCGGTCGTCGAACCGCGCGCCGATGTTGATCATCAGGTCGCAGCCATGCATCGTCAGGTTGGCCTCGTAGGTGCCGTGCATGCCCAGCATGCCGATCCAGTGCTTGCCCGAGGCGGGATAGGCGCCGAGCCCCATCAGGGTCGAGGTCACGGGGAAACCTGCCGCATCGGCGAGTTCGCGCAGCAGCTGGGACGCGCCGGGACCCGAGTTGATGACCCCGCCACCCGTATAGAGAACCGGGCGCTCGGCCTGTTCGATCAGTTCCACCAGCGCGGTGATTGCTTCGATATCGCCCTTGACGCGCGGACGGTAATGATCGGTCTTGGCCTTCTGCGGGGGCGTGTAGGTCCCCGTGGCAAACTGCACATCCTTGGGGATGTCGACCAGAACCGGGCCCGGCCGGCCGGCGGTTGCAACGTGAAACGCCTGGTGCAGCGTTTCGGCCAGCTTGTCGGTGTCCTTGACCAGCCAGTTGTGCTTGGTGCAGGGGCGGGTGATGCCGACCGTGTCGGCCTCCTGGAAGGCGTCGGAGCCGACCATGAAGGTCGGAACCTGGCCCGTAAGGACCACCAGCGGAATGGAATCCATCAGGGCGTCGGTGATGCCGGTCACCGCGTTCGTGGCGCCGGGGCCCGAGGTGACCAACACGACGCCCGGCTTGCCGGTGGAGCGGGCGTAGCCTTCCGCTGCATGCGTCGCTCCCTGTTCGTGGCGCACCAGGATGTGACGAATCGCGTTCTGCTGGAAAAGTTCGTCATAGATGGGCAGGACGGCGCCGCCCGGGTAGCCAAAGACCACCTCGACCCCCTGATCCTTGAGCGCCTGAACAACCATCTTCGCGCCAATCATCTGCTCTGACATCGCTTCTCTCCGATCCTTCCATCCAGGCCAGCCTTTGCCGCAATCGGGCCAGGCGGGCAATAAAAAAACCCCCGCGTCAGGGGGGTGTGAGGGGCCGTTCAGGTTCTGCGTGCTACCGCATCCCGTTACCGCCCCCGCATTACAAGTACCTTGCTCATCGCAATTCTCCACCGTGTGCGCGGAAGCTATGCCCGGATGCAGCCCGCGTCAACGGTCAACTTGCCGCATACTGTCCGAGAACGGTGGTTTCCGGCACGAATCTTTCGGAAAGACGCTCTTCCGGGTCCGATTGCTGCGTCAGCGCACCGATCGGCCCGCAGGCACGGCCTGCGGCAGCGTGATCGAGGCGACCTGCTCGGTAATCGGGCGGACCGACAACGGATGCGGGGCGCGCGCATGGTCTGCCGGGTCGCCCAGATCGCGCCATTCACCGTCCCGATATACCTCGAGCGCGTCGAAGCGCGCCTTGTATTCCATCTTCGCGCTGCCCGGCACCCAATAGCCGAGATAGACGTAGGGAAGGCCCACCTGCCGGGCGAGCGCGACATGGTCGAGGATCATGTAGGTGCCAAGACTGTCAGTCGCCCGCGTCGGATCGTAGAAGGAATAGACTAGGCTGAGCCCGTCATCGAGCACGTCGGTCAGGCAGACGGCGACAAGCCGCCGCTCACTGCCGCTGCCGGCGGGTTCGGTATATTCGATCACGCGCGAGCGGACCGGCGTTTCCTCGATCATCGCGGCGAACTCGAAGATGTCCATGTCGGCCATGCCGCCGTCGGCATGCCGATGGTCCAGGTAGCGGCGGAACAGATCGAACTGCTCCTCGGTCGCCCAGGGACTTGTGGCCTCGCGCCTGAGCGCTTCGTTGCGCTTCATCACACGGCGATGACCGCGTCCCGGCCGGTGATCGGCCACGCGGATGCGCGCCGAAAGGCAGGCCGCGCAGTCCGAACAAGCGGGACGATAGAGGACGTTCTGCGAACGCCGGAAACCCTGCTTCGACAGCGTGTCGTTCAGTGCCCGCGCGCTGTCGCCGGTCAGCGCCGTGAACAGCTTGCGCTCCTGCTGACCCGGGAGGTAGGGGCAGGGTTGCGGTGCCGTGACGTAGAACTGCGGCGCTATCGGGACTGTGTGGCGCATGCGCTTGTGTGATCTCCCCGCTCACGTCGTCCTCGGTCGGGGCGGTGTGCCCTGCCTAAGATGAGGTAAACGTAGCAATGCGATTCTTGCTCGCCAAGTCTCTTCACAGGGCTCTCGCAGGATTCTTTGTCGAATCCTTCCGGCAAGAAGGCGATTCAGTCGCTCAACCAACGGTTGACAAGCGTCGTGCGCAGGATCGTGTCGTTGAGGCCTTGCCGGTAATCGGTTGAAACGATCAACGCGATCGAGATGATCTGCGGCACGACGAAGAACATGCCCAGCGAAAAGATCGTGGCATGCATGAAGCAGACCACCGGGTCGGGCGCACGGCCATCGAGATGCCGAAGGTGGATCGCCACAAGCATCATGCCCAGCGTCGCGCCGAAACGCGACAACATGATCCAGCGGTAACCGATCGACACGCCAAGCGCGAGAACCGGCAGGAAGAAGAGCGCAACGAAAACCGTGGCCAGCACAGCGATCGTGACCAGGACAACGATTACAAGCGCATCGACCAGCCAGGCCAAAAAGCGCTTGGCGATCAGGTCCTGATAGACCTCGGGGTGAAGGGCGGGGTCGGGAAGTCTCATGCGACGAAATCGGCCCATTCACCGCCACAGGCCGCGATCAACGCCTTCGGTTCGGCGGCAAAGACATGGCGCGGGGTGCCTGCGGCAGCGAAAACCTGGGGGAAATCCGCGAGGCGCGGGTCGGCGAAGATGCGTGGCGGGCGCAGATGTCCAAGCGGGGCGACGCCGCCGATGGCGAAACCGGTTTCGCGCCGCACGGTCTCGGCATCGGCGCGGCCGAGGCTTTCGCCAGCGAGCCCGGCAGCGCGTTCCGCATCCAGACGATTGCCGCCGGCGGTCAGAAACAGGTAGATGGCCCCACTTTCGCCTTGAAAGATCAGGGACTTGACGATTTGGTCCAGCGCGCAGCCGCAGGCAGCCGCAGCTTCCTCGGCCGTACGGCTTGGGCCCGGCTCGATGATCCGCGCGTCAAGTCCGCATTCGGTGATCGCCTCGGCCACGCGGGCCATACTCTTGCTCATGCCGGATCCCTTATCCATGAGGCGCGACAGATGGGGGCGGCGGTCAGAGTGCGCAAGGGTTTACTTGCGAAACTTGTCGAGGCTGACGACCTCGCCGGGTTTGGCGCTGCCGGTCTGTGCCGCGTCAGCGTCGAAGTCATCTTCGTCTTCGTCGTCCTCGACCTGGGTTTCGAACTTGAGGCCAAACTCGACCGAAGGATCCACGAACGTGGTGATCGCGTCGAACGGGACGTAGAGCGGTTCGGGCTGATTGCCGAAATTCAGCGTTATGGCGAACCCATCGTCATCGACGGCGAGGTTGTCGAACCAGTGCTGGATGACGATGGTGATCTCTTCGGGGTAGCGGTCGCGCAGCCATTCGGCCATTTCGACGCCGTTATGCCGGGTGTTGAGCGTGACAAAGAAATGATGCGCTCCGGGCAAGCCGTCATCGGCGATTTGATCCATGACGTCGCGGATCAGTCCCCGCATCGCCCGGTGCATCAGATTTCCATAATCAATCCCGCGATCCATGCCATCGCCCCTCAATCTTTTCTTCACCATAGGCATTTCGAAGACGATGAAAAGGTGCCAGCGCGAGCGCTGGTGGGGAAATTCAACCCTGCCGATCAGAAGTGGCGGTTAGGGTTGTGGGGAAGGCTGGAAACGGGCGCTACGAGTTCGCGCAAGAGCTTGTAGCGGATGGCACGGGCGAAATCGTGATGATTCTCGGCCGTCTCGACGAAGCCACCGGGCGTGACGACCCAGTTGCGGTAGAAATTCGTGATCGACCTACCGGTGGCCGGCCCTTCGATCGCCAGGCCGTTTATGATGATGCCCCGACTCATCGCCTCGCGCCGGGCGGTGCCAACGGTGAAGCCCACGTTCTCGTCGCCATCGCCGGAAACGTCCATAACCCAGAGCACGCAGTCGGGAACGGCCTCGAATTGCGCGGTCGAGAAGCTGATCGCGTCGCCTACACCGGTGTTGCCCAGCCGGAAGGCGCGGCGCATCTCTTCAACCTGAACCGCGAGGGCATCGATCTCGGCGGGCTCGCTCAGACGCGTCCACGGGATCGAGAGTTCCTGCTCATGGAGTCCCGACCATTGGACGACGCTGACCGCGGCGCGCTGCGTCAGGAGCGCTTCAGTCACATCGGGGTCGCGCAAAGCAGCGGCCAGCCCATCGACCTGAAGCCTGTATTCGCTGGCGTCTACCGAGCCCGACACATCCATCGCGAGCAGCAGCGCCATTCCGCAGGCGCGCGCGTCGCGCGGAGCGAGCGCGACGATGATCAGGAGCGCGGCGCACAGGAGGCGGGGCATAAGGGGATGCTGCCATCCGGTGGGGAGTCTGGCAATTGAGAGTTGCGTGATGGGAGAATGAAAGTGCAGGCTTCTGTTGCCAGGTGCCTGCGAACCCCGCCTGACGTTGCTAGACGCCAGGGCTTAAGATCGGTTTAGGTTACTGCTTACGCAGCAACGGCCACCGGAGCACGGTTGTCATTGGCAACTGTACTTTGCGCACCGATAACGGTGGTAGCTCACCGGGACAAAGCAAACCCCTTTAGACG
>SLKW01000371.1 GCA_007134405.1 Paracoccaceae bacterium | reverse complement strand
TTCCCGGTCAACCCGATCGATGCCGGCCAGGACATGCGCTCCGAGATGCTGTCGACGATGAAGGCGATCGGCATGAATGTCGACAAGCACCACCACGAGGTGGCGTCGTGCCAGCACGAACTGGGGCTGATCTTCGGCACGCTGACCCAGCAGGGCGACGAGCTGCAGAAGTTCAAGTACGTCATCCACAACGTCGCCCACGCCTACGGGCGCACCGCGACCTTCATGCCCAAGCCCATCAAGGGCGACAACGGCACCGGGATGCATGTCAACATGTCGATCTGGAAGGACGGCAAGCCGCTTTTTGCCGGCGACAAGTATGCCGATCTCAGCCAGGAGGCGCTGTGGTTCATCGGCGGCATCCTCAAGCACGCGAAGGCGCTGAACGCGATCACCAACCCGTCCACGAACAGCTACAAGCGGCTGATCCCGGGCTTCGAGGCGCCGGTGCTGCGCGCCTATTCGGCCCGCAACCGCTCGGGCTGCATTCGCATCCCGTGGGCGGAAAGCCCGAAGGCCAAGCGCGTCGAGGCGCGTTTCCCCGACCCCTCGGCCAACCCGTATTTGTGCTTCGCGGCGCTGCTGATGGCCGGGATCGACGGGATCAAGAACAAGATCGATCCGGGCCCGGCGTCGGACAAGGACCTCTACGACCTGCCGCCCGAGGAACTGGCCGACATCCCGACCGTCTGCGGCAGCTTGCGCGAGGCGCTGGAATCGCTGGCCGAGGATCACGACTTCCTGCTTGCCGGCGACGTCTTCACCAAGGACCAGCTGGAAGGCTACATGGCGCTGAAGTGGCAGGAGGTCTACACCTACGAACACACCCCGCACCCGGTCGAGTATCAGTACTACTACAGCTGCTGAGGCAGAAGGCCCGCACGGGCCAGGGACAGATGCAGGCGGGGCCGGGGCGAAAGCTCCGGCCCCGCTTCGTTCGGCGAAACGGTATGTCACGCGATAAGGGGCCGGTTTCCGGGGCCCGATACGGCCAGTTGCGAAACGGCGCATTCCGCCCGCGCCGCGCGGCGCCAATCGTTAACCGCGCACGACGGCAACGCGCGTTTCTGCCATACGCTTGCCACACGTCTGCCATACGTTTGCCATACGCCTGCCAGCGCCCAAATCGGGCCTTTTGTGACGCCGTTTCACCCCAAGAGCACCGCCCCCGCCACGACCGAAAACCCGAACATCGGCACCGCCCAAAGGTGAAATTCCCGCCACATCCCCGCTTCCCGCACCAAGCGCAACGCGATCAGATTGGCCAGCGACCCGATCGCCAGCCCGAAGCCCCCGACGCTGACGCCCCAGGCCAGCGCCCGCCAATCCTCGACAAACGGCGCAAGGAAAATGGCGGCGGGAACGTTCGACATGACCTGCGACAGGCCGGCGCCAAGCGTGTAGGCCCCGCCCGGAATCTCCATTGCCAAGGGGATGGATTCGGCGATCGCGGGCAGCCGGCCCAGCAGCCCCAGATCGACGAACATCAGCACGAAAACCAGCAGTAGCGGCCAGTCCACCCAGCGCAGGACGGACGGAAAAAGAAGCAGATACAATATGATGACGACCCCCGCCGCCGGCAGGGCAAAGCCCGCGTTGACCAGCGCCAGAAAGGCCGGGTAGGCCGAAAGCGACACCGCCATCATCCCTGGCCTGAGCGCCAGCGGCGCGCCTTCTCCCGGCAGTGCCAGCCGCCGCGCGGCGAAGCCCAGCGGCACCAGCGCCAGCAGGATCGCCAGCATCGCCGCGGCCAGCGGCAGCATCGCCAGCAGGAACTCCCCGAAGCCCAGCCCGTAGACCTGCCAGAGAAACAGGTTCTGTGGGTTCCCAACCGGCGAGGCCGCCGAGCCCGCGTTGACCGCAAGCGCCTGAAAGATCACCAGCCGCCCCACCGGCAGCGCCACCATCCGCCCCAGCGCCAGCGTCAGCGGCACCGTGACGAACAATGCAACATCGTTCGTCACCACCGCCGACAGCCCCGCCGCAAACAGCACCAGCGCAACCGCTAGCCCCCGCTCGCTCCGCAGGCGCAAGATGATGCGCCGACCCATCCGGTCGATCAGCCCGCTCGCCTCCAGCCCGCGACTGAGAACCATGAGCCCGGCCAGCGCCCCGATCGTCTTCCAGTCCACGAGCGCGGCCAGACCCACAGGCCCGGTCGGCACGAGCCAGAGCAAAGGTGGCAGCAGCAGAACCAGCACCACCAGCAGCCATTCCTGCCGCAGCCAGAGCCGGATCAGTTGCGCCTGAAAGCTCATCGCCCGGCGACGGGGTGTTGCTCGGTGCCCGCCCCCGGCGATGCCGACCCATCGGGGGCATCGTGTTCGGTCTCGGCCTGTTCGGCAGACCATGCCGCCGCGGCCTCCAACGCCACGGGGGAGGCGGTTGGCAGAACCCCAAGGTAGCTTTCGGTTTCCTCGCTCGGCGTGCTCGCGCGCTGGGTCATGCGATAGAGCGCATAGAGCGCGATGGCGGCGAAGGTCGCGCCAAGCACGAGCCAGAAGGCGAAGGGGCCAAGTCCCTGCATCGCCCAGCCGGTCGCTAGCGGGCCGAGAATGGCGCCAAGCCCAAAGGTGAAGACCAGCCCGCCCGAGGCAGCCGGCATGTCCTCGGGCCTCAGTGAATCGTTGGTATAGGCCAGAAACAGCGCGTAGAGTGGCGTCGTCACACCGCCAGCGAAGAACGCGGATATCATCAGGAACACCAGCCCGCCGCCGGTGACCCACCCCAGCGCGCAGGAGATCGCGCCGAGGACGGCCGCTCCGAAGATCAGCTTGCGCCGGTCCATCCGGTCCGACAGCCAGCCGATGGGGTACTGGAAGACCAGCGCCCCCGCGAACAGCATCGCGATGAAAAGCGCGATCTGCGCGGCCGTCAGCCCGATCTGGCTGCCGAAGACCGCGCCCATCCCCGATTGCGTGGCATAGACGCTGCCGAGCAGGAAGATCCCGACGGTGCCGAGGGGTGCCGCGGTGAAGAGCCGGCGCATGGACATGGCGCGCGCCACCTCGGTCGCCGGCACTGGGGTGGCGGACAGAAGGATCGGCCCGAAGGAGATCGACACCAGGATCGAGGCGCCGATGAACAGCACCGAGGTCGCCGCATCGCCCAGCGTCAGAAGCCCCTGCGCCCCGATGATGCCCAGCGTCTGCGCGATCATGTAGGCCGACAGGACCTTGCCGCGCGTGTCGTTGGTGGCGGCGTTGTTCAGCCAGCTTTCGGCCGCGACATAGATGCCCGACATGCAGAAACCGATGAGTATGCGCAGGATCGTCCAGGCCCAGGGCTCGGTCAGCAGCGGAAAGGCGATCAGCCCCGCCGACATGAAGCTGCCAAGTGCCGCGAAGACGCGCACATGCCCCACCTGCCGGATCATCACCGGCGTGTAGCGCGCGCCCGACAGGAACCCGAGGAAGTACCCCGAAGTTACGATCGCCAGTTCCGCGGCCGAAAACCCCTCGATCCCGCCGCGCAGGCCGATGAGGGTGAAATGCATGCCGTTGCCCAGCATGATGAGCACGATGCCGAGGAGGAGGGGCCAGACCCCGGACAATACCTTGATCATGTAGCGCCTTCCGCAGCAGAATACCTCGCCCCCCGTTCGCTGGGTCGCACGGACCTGCCGCCGATTCCGTCGCTGCAGCGCCGCATTGGCGCCCGTTTCCGACAGGCCGCCGCGCAGGCGCCCCGCGAAGGCGCCGCGAACGGCCCGAGCGTCGAGCATGTTCGCGCAGGCTGGCGCCCGACCGCCGGGCGCGGCGGCAAGGGGCGGGTCAGTCGCCCTTGGCCATCCGGCAGACGAACGTCCACTCTGCCTCGGTCACCGGCTGAACCGAGAGGCGCATGGCCTTCACCAGCGCCATCTCGGACAGTTCGGGCGTCGCCTTGATCTCGGCCAGCGTGACGGGGCGTGGCAGGGGTTCGACGGCGCGGATATCGACGCATTCCCAGCGTTCATCCTCGGTGGTACTGTCGGGATGGGCGAGCGCGCAGACCTCGGCGATGCCCACGATTTCCTTGCCGATGTTGGAATGGTAGAAGAAAACCCGGTCGCCCAGCTCCATCGCCTTCATGTTGTTGCGCGCCTGATAGTTACGCACACCGTCCCATTCCTCGCCCTTCTCGCCCTTCGCCACGAGGTCGTCCCAGGAAAAGACGTCGGGCTCGGATTTCATCAGCCAGTACGCCATCAGCCGATCACCTTCTTCCATTCCTCGATCCGCACCTCGGCGAAAAGCCCGGCCTTGGCATAGGGGTCATTCGCCGCCCAGGCCTCGGCCATGGCGCGGTTGGGCAGGTCGAGCACGACGAGCGAGCCGGTCATCCCGCCCTGGGGGTTGAGGAACGGGCCGGCATGAACCGTGACGCCAGTCTCCTCGATATGGGCCAGATGCGCCGCGCGGGTCGCCTGGCGCAGGTCCTCGTGGTCTGGCTTGTCGGTGCAGATCAGGGCGTAGAGCGGCATGCGGAGGCTCCGTCCGGTGGGGTCCGCTATCTCTTGCCGGGCGCGCGGGCCGGGCGCAAGAGGCGGCTCAGGCCTTGGCGCCGCGCTTGCCGGCACCCAGCATTGCAGGGGCGGCGGTATCCAGTGGCCAGCGCGGCCGGGCGGCAAGCGTCACGTCGTCGCGGTGGCCGAGGCGAAATCGCTCGATCCCCGCCCAGGCAATCATGGCGGCGTTGTCGGTACACAGCGCCAGCGGCGGCGCGACGAAGCGGGTGCCGGCGGCCTTGGCGACATCAAGGAGCCGGGCGCGCAGGGCAGCGTTCGCGGCAACCCCGCCCGCGACGGCGAAAGCGGTGACGCCGCGACTGGCGGCCAGCGCGCGGGCGCTCTTCTCGGCCAGGACATCGGCGACCGCAGCCTGGAACGAGGCGCAGAGATCGGCGCGGTCGGCGCGGGTGAGCCCGCCCTTCTCGGCCACCAGTGCGTCGCGGCCGCGCATGAGCGCCGTCTTCAGCCCCGAGAAGGACAGATCGCAACCCGGCCGGTCCAGCAGTGGGCGGGGAAAGGCGAAGCGCGCGGGGTCGCCCGCCTGCGCCACGGTCTCGACCGAGGGGCCGCCGGGTTGCGGAAGGCCCAGAAGCTTCGCGGCCTTGTCGAAGGCCTCGCCTGGCGCGTCATCGATCGTGCCGCCAAGGCGGGTGAAGTTCTCGGCCCCCTCCACCCGCAGGAACTGGCAATGCCCACCCGAGACCAGCAGCATCAGGTAGGGAAACCCGAGCCCGTCCGTCAACCGCGGGGTCAGCGCGTGTCCAGCCAGGTGGTTGACGCCGATCAGCGGCAGCCCGGTCGCCACGGCAAGCCCCTTGGCCAGCATCACGCCCGAGAGCACCCCGCCGATCAGCCCCGGCCCAGCGGTCACGGCGATGGCGTCGAGATCGCCCAGCGTGACACCGGCCTCGGCCAGACTCGCCTCGACTGCGTGGTCGAGCTTCTCGACATGGGCCCGGGCGGCGATCTCGGGCACCACACCGCCGAAGGCCGCGTGCAGCTCCGCCTGGCCCATCACGACCGAAGACAGGATCGTAACCACCGACTCTTCAGCACGCAGGACCGCCGCCGCGGTGTCGTCGCAGCTCGATTCGATCCCCAGTACCGTCAGCGGTGCGTCCATTTCGCCGGCCATGCCCGCCCTTGCCCCCGTGTTGCGCTCGCGCGTATCATCGCGACCCGGCCCGCACAATGACCACGGCCCCCGCATGGGGCACCCAACAGGCTGCCCGTGACGC
>SLKW01000097.1 GCA_007134405.1 Paracoccaceae bacterium | reverse complement strand
TGAGGCCGCCGACGAGGCCCCAAATCCAATCCATTTCCATGTCAGTTTCCCGTTTCCGTCCGGCATTCCGCCGGTTTCATATTCCTGCCCCGTCGCCGGGGACGGGGCCTTCTGTTCAGCGGCCCAACGTGTTGACTGGCACCTTCAGATAGGTCGTGCCATTGTCCTCGGCGGGCGGCATCTGTCCGGCGCGCATGTTGACCTGCAAGGACGGGATGATCAGCCGCGGCATGGCCAGCTGACCGTCCCGTTCGGTGCGCATGCGCACGAAATCCTCGCGCCCCTTGCCCTCGCCAACATGCTTGTTGAGCTGCTTCTGCTCGCCCACCGTGGTTTCCCAGGCGTAGTCGTCGCGCCCCTCGGCCTTGTAGTCATGGCCGACAAAGATGCGCGTCTCGTCCGGAAGTGCCAGGATCTTCTGGATGGAGTCCCACATTGTCTCGGCCGAGCCGCCCGGAAAGTCGCATCGCGCGGTGCCAAAGTCCGGCATGAAGAGCGTGTCGCCCACGAAGGCCGTATCGCCGATGACATAGGTCAGGCAGGCCGGAGTATGGCCCGGCGTGTGCAACACGTCGCCGCGCAGCTGACCGATGTGGAAACTGTCGCCCTCGTCAAACAGGGCATCGAACTGGCTGCCGTCGCGCTGGAACTCGGTGCCCTCGTTGAAAACCTTGCCGAACGTGTCCTGCACAACCGTGATATTGCGCCCGATCGCGATCTTGCCGCCGAGTTCCTGCTGGATGTAGGGTGCGGCGCTCAGGTGGTCGGCATGGACATGCGTCTCCAAAAGCCACGCGACCTCGAACCCCTTCTCGCGGATGAAGTCGATGACCGCATCGGCCGAGCGCGTATCGGTCCGGCCGGACGCGTAATCGAAATCGAGAACCGAGTCGATCACCGCCACCTTGCTCGAGCTTGGATCGCGAACGACATAGGTCACGGTAAAGGTGCCCTCGTCGAAAAAGGCATAAACTTCGGGTTGCATCATTCGCTCCTTACTGCGTTCTGGGCGCAATATAGCCGCACGATTTTATATTGCAAGGTTTGAATGTTTCATCGTCCGGAACTGCTGCCCTTGACATGGATCATGGCTTGACCGGTAGACTGATGGAAACTCCGCCAACGGACAACAACAGGAGACGCAGATGACAGATATCCCCCAGGCCGAACTCGACCGGCGCCGGAAGCAACTAATCGCTCGCCTTGCCGAACTCGACACCCGTCTGCAGGGGATCGAGGACGAACTGATGTCTCACCAGGCAAAGGACTGGGAAGAGATGGCCACCGAGCGTGAGAATGACGAGGTGCTGACCTCGATGGGGGACGAGGGAAAGCAGGAAATTCGAATGATCCACGCGGCATTCAGGCGACTGGACGAGGGCGAGTACGGCTACTGCACCAAGTGCGGCGAGCGCATCGCCGATGCCCGGCTTGACCTTCTGCCCGCAACACCATTCTGCAGCGCTTGCGCGCCCTGAGCCGAGAAGATCAGCCCAGGGCGATGCCGAGGATCACCAGCATCAAGCCAATGACCGAACAAAAGAGCGCGCCCATGTTCAGCAGAACACCGCGGCGCAGCTTTTCACGCAAGGCTTCCTCGTCGAGCCCTGCCTTGCGCAAGCGTAGCGCGTAGACACCCGAGCCCAGCAATCCGGCAACGCCGATCAGCGTTATCGCGGCCCCAACCCAGATCAGCCAATCGCCCATTTCGCCACCCAGTCGATTTCCGCGCCCTCTTTAGTCGGTTCGGCCGAGGGAGGAAAGGCGCGGCGGCTCGCGGCGTGAAGGATGCCGCCTCATCCGACCTGCAGCAGCCGGATCGCGCGATCCTGTTCCATGAGCCATAGCAGCACACGGGCCGCCCGTCCGCGCGGGCTCGACAGGTCGGGATCGTCATTCAGGAGTTTACGCGCATCGCTTTGCGCGAGCGCCATGAGCGACGCCTGTCGTTCCAGATCAGCCAGGCGGAACCGCGGCAGACCGGATTGGGCGGTGCCGATCATGTCGCCCGCGCCGCGGATCGCGAGGTCCTCTTCGGCGATCTTAAATCCGTCATCCGTTTCGCGCATCAGCTTGAGGCGCCGCGCAGCCGTTTCGCCAAGGGGCGGATCGTAGAGTAGCAGGCAGGTGGACGCGCCCGACCCGCGGCCAACCCGTCCCCGCAACTGATGAAGTTGCGCCAGACCGAAGCTTTCCGCGCGCTCGATGATCATGATGGTCGCGTTGGGCACGTTCACGCCGACCTCGATCACGGTCGTCGCGACCAGAACCCGCGTGCGTCCGGCGACGAAATCGGCCATCGCGGCGTCCTTCTCGGCGGGGGCCAGTTGCCCGTGAACAAGCCCCACGACACCTTCGCCCAACGCGGCGCGCAATGCCTCGAACCGTGACTGGGCGGCGGTCAGCGCGACCGTTTCGGATTCCTCGACCAACGGGCAGACCCAATAGGCTTGCCGGCCCTCGCCGACCTGGGTGGCCAGCCGCGCAACCACTTCCTCAATCCGCTCGGTCGAGGCGAGCGATGTCACGACGGGTTGCCGGCCCGGTGGCTTTTCGTCGAGCAGCGAAAGGTCCATATCGCCGTATTGCGCCAACGCGAGCGAGCGTGGGATCGGGGTCGCGGTCATTACCAGGACATCGACGCGATGGCCCTTTTCGCCCAACGCCATGCGTTGCGCCACACCGAACCGGTGCTGTTCGTCGATAACCGCAAGGCGCAGATCGCGGAATGCGACATCCTTCTGAAAGACGGCATGCGTGCCGATCAGGATGTCGATGAAGCCCGAAGCCAGGTCGCTCAGCTTTCTGGCCCGCTCGCGCCCCTTGTCGCGGCCGGTAAGCAATTCGACCCGCACGCCGGCTTGCGCCGCCATCGGTGCAATGCCTTCGGCGTGCTGCCGCGCAAGGATTTCGGTGGGCGCCATCAGAACCCCCTGCCCGCCCGCCTCGACGACGGTGAGCAGCGCGGCCATCGCGACCAGCGTCTTGCCCGAGCCGACATCGCCCTGCAGCAGCCGGTTCATCCGAACGGACGCCGCCATGTCCTCGGTGATCTCGGCAATTGCGCGAATCTGCGCGCCCGTGGGCGCGTAGGGAAGCACCGCGAGGACCTTTTCGACAAGCCGCCCGTCCCCCTTGGTCGACACGCCCGCCTTGCGACGCGCGCGCGCCCGCGCCAGTGCGAGCGTCAATTGATGCGCCAGCAATTCGTCATAGGCCAGCCGCTCGCGCGCCGGTGCCGTTGGCGACAGATCGGCCGCGGCCTTTGGCGCATGCGCCTGGTCCATCGCCTCCGCCCATCCAGGCCAGCGACGCTGCGCCTTGAGCGCCGGATCGATCCATTCCTGCAGGTCGGGCCGAGAGTCGAGCGCGCCGGCCACGGCCTTCTGCATCTGTCGCTGGGTGATACCGGCGGTCAGTGGGTAAACGGGCTCGAACTCCGGCAAGGTGTCGGCCTCTTCGAGGCGCAGGATGAGATCGGGATGCACGATTTGCGCGACGCCGTCGAAGATCTCCAGCTTTCCGGAAACGATCCTGCGCTGCCCGGTCGGAAGCTGCCGCTGCAGCCAATCGGTTCGGGGGTGGAAGAAGACAAGTTGAAACTCCGCCCGCGCGTCGCGGACCAGCACACGGTAGGGTCGGCCCTTCTGGCGCGGGGCGCGGTGTTGCCCGACCTCGACCTCGACCGTGACGGTCGCGGGTGGGCCGATGTCGCGGATCGAGCCGCGCAGCCGGCGATCCACCCCGGCATGCGGCAGCAGAAAGAGCAGGTCGCGCGGCTTCTCGATGCCGAGCGCCGCCATCAGTTGCGCAGTTTTCGGGCCAACGCCCCCGAGGTTCTGGAGTGCGCCGAACAACGGGAACAGGGCTTCCGGCCGGCCGCTCATGCGCGGATAAGGTCAAGCCAGGCGTCCTCGTCGATGACCCTGACGCCCAAGGCCTCGGCCTTGGCCGCCTTCGACCCGGCCCCCTCGCCCGCGATCAGGAGGTCGGTCTTGGCCGAGACCGAGCCCGAGACCTTTGCGCCCAAGGCTTTGGCCCGCGCCTTCGCTTCGGCCCGCGTCATCCGGGTGAGCGTGCCGGTGAAGACCAGCGTGAGGCCCGCGATTTCGCTGTTTTCGACCTTCGGTGCCTCGGCATCAGTGATCTCCAGATGACCGGCCAGCTCGTCGATGGCACGCCGTTCGGCCTCGTTGGAAAAGGCATCGACAAGCGACTGCGCCATCACCGGCCCGACGCCGTTGATCGAGGTCAGTTCGGCCATAGCTGCATCGGCGGGGCCGGTGAGGCAGGTCTCGAAAGCTTGCCAGTTCCCGAAATGCCGCGCCAGGAGCTGCGCCGCGGTCTCGCCGACATGGCGGATGCCGAGCGCGAAGATCATGCGGTGAAGCGGAATGCGCCGGCGCTGGTCGATGGCGCGAAAGAGGTTTGCCGCAGAGGTTTCGCCCCAGCCCGTGCGGTTCTTCAGCTTGGTGACATTCGTGCGGTCGCGGGATTCAAGCGTGAAGATCTCGGCGGGGGTTCGGATGGGCAACTGGTCGTCGTGGTAGAAGGCCTCGACCTGTTTCGCGCCCAGCCCCTCGATGTCGAAGGCGTTGCGCGAGACGAAATGCTTGAGCCGCTCGACCGCCTGGGCCGGGCAGATCAGCCCGCCAGTACAGCGGCGGACGGAATCGCCGGGCTCGCGCACCGCCGGTGAGCCGCATTCCGGGCAGGTGTCGGGAAAGGCGAAGGGCTGGGCATCCTCGGGCCGCGCGGTCAGGTCCACATCCGCAACCTTCGGAATCACGTCGCCGGCGCGGTAGACCTGCACGCGGTCGCCGATGCGGATGTCGCGCCCGTCGCGGATCGGCGCGCCCTTGGAATCGCGGCCCTGGATGTAGTCCTCGTTGTGCAGGGTCGCGTTCGAGACCAGCACGCCGCCCACGTTGATCGGCCGCAGGCGGGCGACCGGCGAAAGGGCGCCGGTTCGGCCGACCTGGATGTCGATGCCTTCCAGCACCGTCCAGGCGGTTTCGGCGGCGAATTTGTGGGCGATGGCCCAGCGGGGCGTGGTGGACCGGAAGCCGAGCCGCGCCTGCAGCGCCAGGTCGTTGACCTTGTAGACGACGCCATCGATGTCGTAGCCGAGATCGGGGCGCTGCGTCTCGATCTCACGGTAATGGGCGATCATGCCGTCGAGCGAGTCGCAGGTGCGGGTCAGCGGATTGACCGAAAAACCAAGCGTTCGCAGACGTTTGAGCGCCTCGATCTGCGTGTCGGCCAGCGGCTCGGAAAGCGCCCCCCAGGAATAGGCGAAGAAGCTGAGCGGGCGGGCGCGCGTGATCTCAGGGTCGAGTTGGCGGAGCGAGCCGGCGGCGGCGTTGCGGGGGTTGGCGAAGGTGCGGCCACCGGTTTCGCCGGCGCGGGCGTTCAGGGCCTGGAAATCGGCGTGGCGCATGTAGACCTCGCCGCGGACCTCCAGCAGGTCGGGCGCGCCGTTCAGCCGGCGCGGGATGTCGTCGATGGTGGCGGCGTTGGCGGTGACGTCTTCGCCGGTTTCGCCGTCGCCGCGGGTGGCGGCGTGGATCAGTTCGCCCCCCTCGTAGCGCAGCGAGAGCGACAGGCCGTCGATCTTGGGCTCGGCGGTATAGGCCAACGGGGCTTCGGCGGGCAGGCCCAGGTAGCGGCGGATGCGGGCGTCGAAGTCGCGCAAATCACTGTCGTCAAAGGCATTTGCCAGCGAGAGCAT
>SLKW01000331.1 GCA_007134405.1 Paracoccaceae bacterium | reverse complement strand
TCGAGCTTCTTCAGGTCAAGCCGCGCAGGCGCCCGGTTGATGCCGTCGAGGTCGAACCACTCCCGCGCCTGTTCGTCGCTGAAGAACTCGTCGTCGCCATGGCTCCAGCCCAGCCGCGCCAGGTAGTTCCGGAGCGCCGCGGCCGGATACCCCATGCGCTGGTAATCCTCGACGCCGAGCGCGCCGTGGCGCTTGGACAGCTTCTTTCCATCGGGGCCGTGAATCAGCGGGATATGCGCCCAGACGGGCTCCTCCCAGCCCATGGCGCGGTAGATCTGGCTCTGGCGGGCGGCGTTGTTCAGGTGGTCGTCCCCGCGAATGACATGCGTAACCCCCATCTCGTGATCGTCGACGACCACGGCAAGCATGTAGGTCGGTGTTCCATCGGCGCGTAACAATACCATGTCATCGAGCTGGTCGTTGCGATAGGTGACCCGCCCCTGCACCGCATCCTCGATCACCGTCGCGCCGTCGCGCGGCGCCTTCAGGCGGATGACATGCGGCGCGTCCGGAGGCCCCTCCACCCGATCGCGCCAGGGGCTCGCGAACAGCGTCGAGCGCCCCGCCGCGCGCGCCGCCTCGCGATAGGCCTCGATCTCGGCCTGGCTGGCGAAGCACCGGTAGGCGTGACCGCGCGCCAGCATCTCTTGCGCGATCTCGGCATGGCGCTCGGCGCGGGCGGCCTGGCTCACCGCCTCGCCGTCCCAGTCGAGCCCGAGCCAGCTGAGCCCGGACAGGATCGCCGCGGTCGCCTCGGGCGTCGAGCGCGCGCGATCGGTATCCTCGATCCTGAGCAGGAACTTGCCCCCGCGCCCCCGCGCATAGAGCCAGTTGAACAGCGCCGTGCGCGCGCCCCCGATATGCAGAAAACCCGTCGGCGACGGGGCGAAACGGGTGACGACGGGTTGCGGCATTTTTTCTTTACCTTCTGCTTACCATTAACCTTCTGGAAACCATTGCGCGGATAGTTAACGTCAGCACTAGGCAATCACGCAGGCGAGAACAAGTGTGCTGAGCAAGGCACCTCCCTCGTGGCCCGCGGCGGGCATCTGGCTCACGCGGGCCGCCACTGCTTTTCCGACATCCCTTCTTCTTGGCCTCGCCAACGCCCGCGGGCAACTCTTTCCGTTCGTTCCGGTCTTTCTGGCGCTTGGCATCGGCGCCTATTTCGCGCTGCCAGTCGAACCGGACGCCCTTCTCTGGAGCGCAATCGCCGCGGCTGGTTTCGCACTGGTGGCGCTGGCCGTCAGGGGGCCCGAGGCCTGGCGTCCGCTGGCGCTGGCCGCGGCGCTGGTGGCGCTGGGGCTTGCCGTGGCCGGCTGGCGGGCGCAGTCGGTCGCTTCCCCGGTGCTCGATTGGCGCTACTACGGGCCGGTCGAGGGGCGAATCATCGCCGTGGACCGCTCGGTCTCGGACGCGCTTCGGCTGACGCTCGACCAGGTCGTGCTGCGCGACCTCGCCCCTGCCCGCACGCCGGACCGCCTCCGCGTCTCCATCCACGGCGTCGAGGACGATGCGGCGCTGGACATCGACCCGGTGCCCGGCGTGCGCGTGATCCTGACCGCGCATCTGGGCCCGCCCGGCGGCCTGGTCGAGTCCGGCGGCTTCGACTTCCGCCGCCATGCCTGGTTCGACCGGCTGGGCGCGGTCGGCTACACCCGCAGCCCCGTCCTGGCGCTGGAGCCGCCCGCGCCGGGGCTGGCGCTGGCGATCACCCGGCTTCGGATGTCGATGAGCGCCGGCATCCGCGACCGCATCGCGGGCGAGCCCGGCGGCTTCGTCGCGGCGATCCTGACCGGCGACCGCTCCGGCGTGGCGCTCGAGACGACCGAGGCGCTGCGCCGCTCCAACCTCGCGCATGTGCTGGCGATCTCGGGCCTGCACATGGGGCTTCTGACCGGCGTCGTCTATGGCGCGTTGCGCGGCGGGCTGGCGCTGATCCCGCTCGTGGCGCTGCGGCTGCCGATCCGCAAGATCGCCGCAATGGGGGCGCTGGCGGCGGCGACGTTCTACCTGATGCTCTCGGGCGGGAACGTCGCAACGCAGCGCGCCTTCGTGATGGCCGCCGTGATGCTGGGCGCGATCCTGCTCGACCGGCGGGCCCTGTCGCTCCGATCGGTGGCGCTGGCGGCGATGCTGATCCTGCTCTGGCGGCCCGAGGCATTGCTCTCACCCGGCTTCCAGATGTCCTTCGCCGCGACCGTCGCCCTGGTCGCGGTCTTCCAGACGCTGCGCCGACGTCGGGCGCAACGTCTGGCCGCGCGCTCGCACGGCGACCGGCGGCGGCTGCCGGGCTGGCTGACGGGCCTCGGCGGCATCGCGCTCTGTTCGCTGGTGGCGGGGCTGGCGACGGCGCCGGTGGCGGCGGCGCATTTCCACCGGATGGCGGAATACGGGCTGCTGGCGAACCTGTTGTCGATGCCCTTGATGGGCACGGTGGTGATGCCCGGCGCGGTGATCGCGGCGGCGCTCTGGCCGGTGGGGCTGGAAGGCGCGGGCTTGTGGATGATGGAGATGGGCACGCGATGGATCCTGGGGGTCGCGCATTGGGTCGGCGGGCTCGACGGCGCGGTGCGTCTGGTCGCCGCCCCACCCCCCTGGGTCCTGCCCGGCGCGGCGCTGGGGATGCTGTGGCTGATCCTCTGGCCCGGCCCGGCACGCGCCGCCGGGGCGCTGGTTGCGCTGCTCTCGATGGGCGGCTGGACCCTGGCGGAACGGCCCGTTCTTCTCGTCGCCGAAACCGGCGGGCTGATCGGCGTGATGACGCCCGAGGGGCGCGCCCTGAGCCGGCCGCGCGGCGACGGCTTCATCGCCCGGAACTGGCTGGAGGCCGATGGCGACGCCGCCGATCAGGCCCAGGCGGCGGCGCGGCTGGGCGACACCGACGGCCCTGCCCCCCGCCTGGTCGTCGCGGGCGAGACCTGGGTGCAGCTGGCCGGCGTCCGCGCGCCCGAGGTTCTGCCTGAGGTCTGCGAGGCAGGCGTCACGGTCGTCGCCAATGTCGCGCTGCCCCGCCCGGCACCGGGGCCCTGCCGGCTGCTCGACCCGGCGGAACTGCGGCGGACCGGGGCGCTGGCAGCCTGGCGCGGGCCGTCGGGGCTGATATGGGTCGCGGCGCATGACCGCGCCGGCGACCGGCCCTGGACGCGGGTGCGCTGACGGTCCGCTGGCGGACCCTCGCGCAAGCGCTTGTTCTGCATGGATAAAATTCGCGAATTAACCGCAACGAAAGGATTGCGGCCGGTCGGCCGCCCCCGCCCCGCCGAAAGTTTCATTGCGGTTAATTGATTGTTTTTTCATAATCATGTCAATGCCTTGCCAGAGCGACCACGCGTGGACACCGCAGGCCTTCCCCATCCGGCCGACTGACGCTGCCCGACCGGCTCGGTTCCATCCGGTTCAGACGAACTGCTCGCGAATCAGCCGCTCTTCCAGCCCGTGGCCGGGATCGAAGAGAAGCCGATGGCGAATCGCCGGCTCCGAGCGGATGTCGACCACCGCCACGTTTCGCACCGACTGGGCATCGGCATCGGCCATCACCGGCCGCTTGGCGGGGTTGAGCGCCTCGAAGCGCACCTTGGCGGTCTTCGGCAGCAGCGCCCCGCGCCAGCGCCGGGGCCGGAAAGCCGCCATCGCGGTCAGCGCCAGCACATCGGAGCCGATGGGAAGGATCGGGCCATGCGCCGAGTAATTGTAGGCGGTCGATCCCGCAGGCGTCGAGAGCAGCGCCCCGTCGCAGACCAGCTCTTCCATCCGCACCCGCCCGTCGACGCTGATCCTGAGCCGCGCGGCCTGCGGTCCCTGCCGCAGAAGCGAAACCTCGTTGATGGCGAGCGCCTCGTGCACCGAGCCGCTGACGGTCGTGGCGCGCATGAAGAGCGGGTTCAGGATCTCTTCCTGCGCCATGTCCAGCCGTTCGGGCAGATCCTCTTCGGCATAGGCGTTCATCAGGAAGCCGACGGTGCCGCGATTCATCCCGTAGACCGGCACGTCCAGCGCCTGCGTCGCGTGCAGCGTCTGCAGCATGAACCCGTCGCCGCCCAGGGCCACGATCACCTCGGCGGCTTCCACCGGCACGTCGCCATGGCGCGCGGCCAGCGCGCTGCGGGCCTCCTGCGCGGCCTCGACATTGCTTGCGACGAAAGCGATGGCCTTGGCCCCGCTCGCTGCCTTGCTGCCCACACCGTCCCCCCTTCGTTGCGCCCATCATGCCCGGCCGCGCCGCGATGACAAGCGCAAGCCGGCGCGCGCGTTCGCTTGCGGGCCGAATTGCGGCGTTTTCGACGCTTTCGGCCCCCGCCCGCATGCGTTAGAAAGCGCCCACCCATCTTCGGCGCGGGAGAGCAAGATGAACATTCAGGACAAGCGTCACGCAGGCGCGGACGACAGCGGCTTCTTTACCGAGCCGCTCGAGGCGCGCGATGCCGAGCTTTTCGACGCGATCCGCAAGGAACTGGGCCGCCAGCGCGACGAGATCGAGCTGATCGCGTCCGAGAACATCGTCAGCCACGCCGTGCTGGAAGCGCAGGGCTCGGTGATGACCAACAAATATGCCGAGGGCTATCCGGGCCGGCGCTATTACGGCGGCTGCCAATACGTGGACCTGGCCGAGACCCTGGCGATCGAGCGCGCCTGCAAGCTGTTCGGCGTGGGCTTCGCCAATGTGCAGCCGAATTCGGGGAGCCAGGCGAACCAGGGGGTCTTCACGGCGCTCATGAAGCCGGGCGACACCTTCCTGGCGATGGACCTCGCCTCGGGCGGGCACCTGACGCATGGCGCGCCGCCCAATCAGTCGGGCAAGTGGTTCAATGCGGTCCATTACGGTGTCCGGCGCGAGGACCAGCGGATCGACTACGACCAGGTCGCGGCGATGGCGAAGGAACACAAGCCGAAGCTGATCATCGCCGGCGGCTCGGCCATTCCCCGCGTCATCGACTTCGCCCGGTTCCGCGAGATCGCGGACAGCGTCGGCGCGTATTTCCTGGTCGACATGGCGCATATCGCGGGGCTGGTGGCGGCGGGCGTTCACCCCTCGCCGTTCCCGCACGCGCATGTCGCGACCACCACCACCCACAAGACCCTGCGCGGCCCGCGCGGCGGCATGATCCTGACCGATGACGTGGCGCTGGCGAAGAAGTTCAACTCGGCGATCTTTCCCGGTATCCAGGGCGGGCCGCTGATGCATGTGATCGCCGCCAAGGCGGTGGCTTTCGGCGAGGCGCTGCGTCCCGACTTCAAGGACTATGCCGCGCAGGTGGTCCGGAACGCGCAGGCGCTGGCCGACCAGCTGATGCAGGGCGGGCTCGACATCGTCACGGGGGGCACGGATACGCATGTGATGCTGGTCGATCTGCGGCCCAAGGGCGTGAAGGGCAACGCCACCGAGAAGGCCCTGGGACGGGCGCATATCACCTGCAACAAGAATGGCATTCCGTTCGACCCGGAAAAGCCGATGGTCACCTCGGGCGTGCGGCTGGGCACGCCGGCAGGCACGACGCGCGGCTTCGGCGAGGCCGAGTTCCGCCAGATCGGAGACTGGATCACCGAGGTGGTGGACGGGCTCGCCGCGAATGGCGAGGACGGCAATGCCGAGGTCGAGGCGCGGGTGCGCGGCAAGGTCAGCGAGCTTTGCGGCCGTTTCCCGATCTATCCGGGGCTTTGAGCGCGCGGCGGCACGACCGGGACTGGGCGGGCGCGGGCCGACCCCATCGAGGGGCCGGCCCGCGCCGGC
>SLKW01000270.1 GCA_007134405.1 Paracoccaceae bacterium | reverse complement strand
GGGCATGCGCCGGACCGGCCCGCGCGCATTCGCGCGGCGCTCGACCGGGGGGCGCGGAGGGCGGATGTGATCCTGACCTCGGGCGGGGCCTCGGCGGGGGACGAGGACCATGTCGCGCGGCTGCTGCGCGAGCGGGGGACGCTGTCGAGCTGGCGCATCGCGCTCAAGCCCGGGCGGCCGCTGGCGTGGGCGCTCTGGCCCGGACAGGACGAGGCGCGGGTGCCGGTCTTCGGCCTGCCGGGGAACCCGGTCGCGGCCCTGGTCTGCACGCTGGTCTTCGCGCGGCCGGCACTGTCGCTGATGTCGGGGGCGGGGTGGACAGCACCGCAGGGGTTCATGATTCCTGCTGCGTTTTCAAAGCGTAAGAAGCCGGGGCGGCGGGAATATCTGCGCGCGCGGGTCAATGCAGAGGGCGCGGCGGAGGTCTTTGCCTCGGAAGGATCGGGGCGGATCAGCGGCTTGTCCTGGGCCGAGGGGCTGGTCGAGTTGCCGGACGAGGCGGCGGAGATCGTGCCGGGGAGCCCCGTGCGCTACCTGCCTTATGCGAGTTTTGGGCTGGGGTGAGGCGGGCGGAATTAACCGTCTGTTCATCAGTGGGCTGCGGCGGCGGGAGGGCCGGTGGCGGGGCCTTTGGAACAGGGGCTTCGGGGCGTTTTTCGGCGCTGGCGAGCGTGCACCAAGCGTACACCGAGCGTATGACAAGCGTACACCAAGCGTATGACAAACGTACGGCGCGTGGGTGGCAAGCGGGTGGCGGTCTGGCGCGCTGGGGAGATCTGACGGCAAGAGCGGACCGAAATGCCGGCGCTCCGGGGGCAGTTGCGCGGGGTGCGCGAGGGGTCGAGAAAGCCGGATCGGCGATAAGGCCAGATTTCGGGGCGCGATGAGTCCAGTTGGGGCGGGCGCTCCAGGGGGGTGAATGGGGGCGCGCCTTGGGCGCGGTCGGGTCAGCGGCGGCGGATCAGGTAGGCGATGGCCTCTCCGGCTGGTTCGCTGCCGAGGTAGCCGTGGCCGGATTCGGTACAGAAATGCGGCACGTCCACCACGGCGGCCGGGTCGGTCGCAAGGATCCGCAGAACCTGGCCGGGTTGCATCCCCTGCAGCCGCTTGCGCGCCTTCAGCACCGGCAGGGGGCAGAGAAGCCCGCGCGCGTCCAGTTCGTGATCCCAGGGGGTGGTCGTGGTCATGGCGGTGATCTAGGCGGTTCGCGGCGGGCCGTCCAGACCGGGCGCGGCGCAGCCCGGGCAAGGGTCGGGGCCGGGGTTGCGGGAGCGGGCATCGCCGGGGTCAGTGCGCCATCCGTTCCAGGAATTCGACCAGCGCGGCGCGGTCCTCGGGGTCGGGGAGGCGCTGTTCGGGCATGCGCGAGCCGGGGGTATAGGCCTCGGGCCCGTATTCGAAGAGGGCGGCGACGGTGTCGGGTGTCCAGACGATGTCGAGTTCATGCAGCGCGGCGGAATAGTCGTAGCCCGCGACCGTGGCGATGGGGCGGCCGAAGATCCCGTGCAGGGTGGGGCCGGCGCGGCCGCGGTCGTCGGGGTCGAGCGAGTGGCAGACGGCGCAGGCGCGCCAGACCTCGGCCCCGCGGGAGCCGTCGTCGAAATCCTCGACCTCGGGGGCGGCGGCGTCGCCCTGGCGGGCGCCATCGGCCAGCGCGAAGCGCCGGATCGTGCCGTCGCCGCCCGCCGCAAAGAGCGAGTCCTCGCCGAGCGCCAGCGCCCAGACCGGGCCATTGCCCGGCTCGATTTCAAAGCGGGTGTCGAGGAGATCGGCCTCGAGCAGCCAGATCGTGCCGTCGAGGGCGGCGGCGGCGACGAGCCCGGCCTGGGCGGCCACGGCGACGAGCGGCCGGTCGGTCAGGAAGCGTTCGGGCAGCAGGCGCGCGTCGTCCGAGAAAAGCCGCAGCGCGCCTTCGGCGAAGATCACGGCGATGCGGCCCTGCGTGACGTCGAGCCCGTTCGGAAGGTCGGGCAGGTCGGTGCGCGCGGCAAGCGCGTCCGCGCCGTCCCAGATCGCCAGCCGCAGGTCGGAGCCGGCGCTGGCCAGCCGCCCGTCGGGCAGATGCGCCAGCCCCATGACCCGGTCGCCATGCGCCTGCCAGTCCGCCACCGCGTAGCCGTCGAGCGCGACCGTGGCGATGGTGCCGTCCCAGAAGCCCGCAGCGAGCGTCGCGCCATCGGGCGCGAGCGACAGCCCCGCGACCTGCGAACTGCCGTGCGGGGTGGCAAAGACCGGGCGCAGGCCGTCGGTGTCCCAGATGACGATGCGCCCGTCCTGGCCGCCGGTGGCCATGCCGCCGCCGGGCAGATGGATGACCGCGGTGACATTGCCGTCATGGTAGCGCAGCACGCGCGCTGCGCCGCCGGTGGTTGCGTCCCACAGGATGGCGCGGGTATCGAACGAGCCCGACAGCACGCGCGCGCCATCGACATCCAGCGCGCCGACCGGCCCGCCATGGCCGATCAGGTCCAGCGCCGCGGCCGGGGCGGCGAGGAGAAGCGCAAGCGCCGGGGCGGCAAGCCGTCCGCAGGGCACGCCGTCAGAAACCGATGAGGTTACTGCCGGGGTCGGAGACGCGCGCGCCTTCGGTGGTGAAGGCCGAATGCGACGGCGTCTGCCAGGTATCGTGCAGCAGGATCGAGGCGCCGAAGGCGATGGCGACCGCGATCACGACGGCGGCGAGAAAGGCTTTCATGGATTGAGACCTCCGTGGGTTTCCTGGATGAGGGATGCGGGTGGCGCCGCGCGCTGGCGGGCGAGTTCGCGCCGCAGCGCCTGCGCGGCGTCGAGGTAGATGCGGCCGAGCGGGCCGTCGGGGTCGCGGGCGACGATCGGTTGGCCGGCGTCCGACGCGGCGCGCAGCTCCATCGTCAGCGGCACGGCACCGAGGAAGGGCACGCCCAGGCGCGCGGCCTCGGCCCGTGCGCCGCCCTGGCCGAAGATCGCGTGTTCGGTGCCGCAGGTCGGGCAGAGGAAATGCGCCATGTTCTCGATCAGGCCGAGGATCGGCACGTCGACCTTGCGGAACATGGTGATGCCGCGGCGCGCGTCGATCAGGGACAGGTCCTGCGGGGTCGAGACGATGACCGCGCCCGAAAGCTGCGTGCCCTGGGCGATGGCCAGTTGCGCGTCGCCCGTGCCGGGGGGCATGTCGACGAGGAGGAGGTCGAGCTTGCCCCACTCGACCTCGGCCAGCATCTGGGTGATGGCGGACATGACCATCGGGCCGCGCCAGACCATCGCGGTTTCCTCATCGACCAGCAGGCCCATCGACATCGCCTTGAGCCCGAAGGCGTCCATCGGCAGAAGCTTGCGGCCGGCGCCGAGGCGCGGCTTGCCGTGCAGGCCGAGAAGCGTGGGCAGCGAGGGGCCGTAGATATCGGCGTCCAGCAGGCCCACCTTCAGTCCCGTGGCGCGCAGGGCGAGCGCGAGGTTGACGGCGGTGGTCGATTTGCCGACGCCGCCCTTGCCCGAGGCGACGGCGACGACCTGCGCCACCTCCGGCAGTGGGTTGGCGGGGCGCTTGGCGGCGCCGGATTGCGACAGTTTGGGTGGTTGTGCGGATGCGGTCGCCGGGAACGCGGCGGCGCGTTTCGGGGCGGGGGCCTCGGCCTCGGCGGTGAGGACGACGAGCGCCTGTTCGATGCCCGGCAGCGCGCGCAGAGTCGCTTCGGCGCGGTCGCGCAGGGGGCCAAGGCGCGCGGCCTCGGCCGTCTCGACGCGGAGGGCGGCGGTCACGCGGCCGTTTTGCACCGTCACGCCGGCAATGCGTCCGGCCGCACCCAGCGTGCCGCCATCGGGCAGCGGCAATGCCGCCAAGGCCTGCCGCGCCTGGTCAGCCAGCGCGGTCTGGGCGGAGCGAGCCGAGGGGCTGTCGGTGGGGGCGGGCATGTTTCGCGCAATGGCTTTTGAGGGATCGGGTCTGGGGTGACGGGGTGCGGGGTCAGGCGGCAAACGCCCGGCACCGTGGTGCCGGGCGATCGGTTGGTCGCGGCCGCCGGGTCCGGCGCGGCGCGGGGCCGTCGCCGGGCCGGATCACTCGGCCGGGGTGGCGGTGGGGCCACGCTCTTCCTTTGGCGTGGTCTTGCCGCTCATCCGCTCCTCGACCCAGAGCGAGTGGTGCTCGCGCGCCCAGTTCTCGTCGACCTCGCCGTTGCCCATGGCGTCGAAGGCGCCCTCCATCCCGACCGAGCCGATGTAGATATGGGCCAGCACGACCGCGATCATCACCGCCGCGACGACGGCATGCATGACCTGGTAGAACTGCCATTCGCCGGCGCTGCCGACCTCTCCGGGGAAGAGGAGCATGATGCCCGACCAGGAAAGAAGCGCGCCGCCAATGATGACCGACCAGAAGATGAGCTTCTGCCCGGCGTTGAACTTCTTCGCCGGCGGGTGGACGCCCTTGTGGAAGAGGCCGCCGGCCTGCTTGAGCCAGATCCAGTCGAGCCGGCCGGGGATGTTGTGCACAACCCAGAGCAGGAAGACCATGACCAGCGCCAGCATGAACGGCCAGGCGAGGTAGTTGTGCGCGATCTTGCCCCAGGCCGAGAGCGTGCCGAACGCCCCCTCGCCGATCAGCGGCAGCAGAAGCGCGCGGCCGAGGATCAGGTTGAGTCCGGTCAGTGCCAGGATGATGAAGCTGAACGCCAGGAGCCAGTGCGCGAAACGCTCGAGCATGGTGAAGCGCAGGATCTTGCGCCCCGAGAAGCCGGAATCGATCCGGATGCGGCCGCGCACCAGGTAGAAGACGACCAGAAGCGCCAGCATCCCCAGGATGGCGACGATGGTGATCCAGAAGAGCGTGCCCGAATGGGTGATCGCCCAGTCCCGCCCGCCCGGATCGATGAGGACCGCGGCATTGGGGTCGGGAATGGTGATCCGGCCGGTGACGGCCTGGCCCGATTGCAGCGCCTGCATCAGCGCATCCTCGCGGACCGAGTCGGCCGTCGGGTTGACCTGCGCGAACGCCATGGGCGCGCTGGCGGCCAGCGTGCCCAGGCCCAGCGTCAGGCGCGGGAAAAGTCGTGTCATTCTATCCTCCCTGTGCGCCGTCAGACGGCGATCGTGTCGCCATAGGCGGTGCGCCAGCCCCAAGCCCCCGAGCCGTAGCCGCGGGTGACCACGCGCTCGCGGTAGATTTCGGCGATGATCTCGCTGTCGCCGGCCAGAAGCGCCTTGGTCGAGCACATCTCGGCGCAAAGCGGCAGCTTGCCCTCGGCCAGACGGTTGGAGCCGTATTTCTGGTATTCGGCCGCGCTCATGTCCGGCTCCGGGCCGCCCGAGCAATAGGTGCACTTGTCCATCTTGCCGCGGGTGCCGAAGTTGGCCATCTGCGGATACTGCGGCGCGCCGAACGGGCAGGCGTAGGAGCAGTAACCGCAGCCGATGCAGGTGTCCTTGTTGTGCAGCACGACCGCGTCGTCGGTCGTGTAGAAGCAGGCCACCGGACAGACCGTCGCGCAGGGCGCGTCGGTGCAGTGCATGCAGGCCATGGAGACCGAGCGCTCGCCGGGCAGGCCGTCATTGATCGTGACGACCCGGCGGCGGTTGATGCCCCAGGGCACCTCGTGCTCGTTCTTGCAAGCCGTGACGCAGGCCTGACATTCGATGCAACGGTCCGCATCGCAGAGGAACTTCATTCGTGCCATGTCTTCATCCTCCCCTTACGCGGCCTCGATCTGGCAAAGCGTCACCTTGCCTTCATGCATGCCGGTCACCGGGTCATACCCATAGGTGG
>SLKW01000369.1 GCA_007134405.1 Paracoccaceae bacterium | reverse complement strand
GGTAAAGCCCGTCGACATGATCCAGGAACTCCGTGCGCCGCAGCCGGTCCATCACCGGCCCCTTCACCTCGGACAGATGCAGCTTGACGCCCGCATCGCGCAGCTTCGCCTGCAGCATCTCCAGGCTTTCCAGCGCCGAGGCGTCGACCTCGTTCACGGCCGAGAACATCAGCACCAGATGCTTCAACTCGGGGTTAGTCGCGACCTTCTCCTGCACCAGTTCCTCAAGAAAGCGCGCATTCGGAAAATACAGGCTTTCATCGACCCTTAGCGTCAAAACCTCAGGTGTCGTGACAACTTCATAACGGTTGATGTTGCGGAAATGACCGGTGCCGGGCACCTGGCCCACCTCGGCCACATGCGGCCGCGAGGTGCGCCACAGATGCAGCGCCAGCGACAAGCCGACGCCCGCCAAGAGCCCCTGTTCAACCCCCATCAGCAGTGTCACCGCCATCGTCGCCGCCATCGCTGCGCCATCCGCGCGGCTGTAGGCCCAGGCGCGGGGCAGGGCGCGGAGATCCAGAAGCGAGACGACCGCCACGATGATGACCCCTGCCAGCGTCGCCGTCGGCAGGTAATAGAGGAGAGGGGTCAGCGCCAGCAGCGACGCGCCGATCATCAGCGCCGTCAGCGCCCCCGCCGCCCGCGTTTCGGCGCCCGCCTCGAAATTGACGATCGACCGCGACAACCCGCCCGTAACCGGCATCGCCTGCATCACGCCCGCGCCCAGATTGGCGGCGCCAAGCGCGATCAGTTCGCGATCCGGATCGATCGACTGCCGCTTTTTCGCCGCCAGCGTCTGCGCGATGGAGATCGATTCGACATAGCCGACAAGCGCAATCATCGCGGCAGGCACCAGCAGCAGCGTGATCAGATCGAAGTCGAAGGCCGGCAATTGCAGCGGCGGCAGACCTTGCGGAATGGCCCCGACGATGCGCACGCCCGCCGCGTCCAGCCCCAGCGCCCAGACCACGAGGGTCGAGGCAAGCACCGCCAGGAACAGCCCGCCACGCGCCAGCAGGGTCGCGCTGCCGCCGGGCAGCCCAAGGCGGCGCAGAAGCGGCGCCAGCCCCTTGCGTGACCAGAAAAGGAAGGCCAGCACCAGCACCGACAAGACCAATGTGACCAGGTGCAGATCGCCGATATTGGCCGCGATGGAGGGAAGCACCTCGGGCAGAGTCTTGCCGGTGGTCTGTATGCCCAGAAGGTGGCGGATCTGGCTGGCGGCAATCAGGATGCCGGCGGCGGTGATGAAGCCCGAAATGACCGGATGGCTGAGGAAATTGGCAACGAACCCCAGTCGCGCCAGCCCCATGACCAGCATCAGCCCACCCGAGATCAGTGCGATCCAGAGCGCGGCCAGATGATACCCGGGGGTGCCGATTTCGGCCACGGTTCCGGCCGCCGCGGCGGTCATCAGCGCCACCACCGCAACCGGACCAACCGCCAGCGCCGGCGAGGTGCCGAGCGCGGCGTAGAGCAGGAGGGGCAGGATCGCGCCGTAAAGACCGGCCTGCGGCGGCAGCCCGGCCAGCATCGCATAGGCCATGCCTTGCGGGATCAGCATGACCGTGACCACAAGCGCGGCAATCAGGTCGCCCGAGAATTGGAAGCGCGAGTAACTGGGCCCCCGAAACGACAGGGACGAACGGAACACGGACATGGCGACGGCCTCGGGCTGCAACGGATTGTGCCCTATATACGTCCGTACCTACATATTGCAAGTCATGAATGTTTTTGGTTAGGCGAGGCGGCCGCCGGTTTCGGCTTCGGCCGCCATGCGGATCGCGCGAATGTTGCGGCCATATATCTCGGGCGTTGCGACCGAGCCGCCCTTGAACACCGCCGAACCCGCGACCAGCACGTCCGCGCCGGCCCGCGCGACACGCGGCGCGGTGTCCACCGTAACGCCGCCGTCGATCTCGATATGGATCGGGCGGTCGCCGATCATCGCGCGCAAGGCGCGGATCTTGGGCGAGAGATCGATGTATTTCTGCCCGCCGAAGCCCGGATTGACGGTCATGACGCAGACCAGGTCGATCATGTCGAGCAGATGCGCGACGGCCTCGATTCCGGTGCCGGGATTGAGCGCGAGGCCGGCTTTCTTTCCGGTTGCGCGAATGGCTTGCAGGGTGCGGTGGATGTGCGGGCCGGCCTCGAGATGCGCGGTGATGATGTTGGCGCCAGCCTCGGCAAAGGCCTCGATATAGGGATCGACCGGGGCGATCATCAGATGAACGTCCATGACGGTGCGGACGTGCGGGCGGATCGCCTTGCACATCGCCGGGCCGAAGGTGAGGTTGGGCACGAAATGGCCGTCCATCACGTCGACATGCACCCAGTCGGCGCCCTGATCCTCGATCGCGCGGCATTCAGCGCCAAAATTTGCGAAATCGGCGGACAGGATCGAGGGGGCGATCTTGATGGAGCGGTCGAAAGTCATGGCAGGGTCCGGCGGCGGGGATACTGGTCACGCGCGAGGTACGCGATTGCGCGGGATGCGTCTACCGGAAAGCGGCAGGAGGCGGGCCCACTTGTCGGATAATCAGTATTATGTTAAGTGTAGACACAAGCATGGGCGCGCCAGTACGGCATAATCATCGTTCGAAAACACATCCTTGCCGTGCGTATCTCCTGTAACTTCTGAGCCGCATGTTTTCACGACACGAAAACCCGTGTCGGATGCAGCATTCCCGCCAGATAGGTGCCGACCGCGACGGCGCGGCCTTGGTGGCTGGCCCAGGCCGTCTCGCCGAACTCGGCGTCGGAGCGGATCACCGCACCGGGATTCCCGTTGCGCACGCGCGCTGCGCCTTCGGCGTTGAGCATCACTTCCGGCAGATCGGCGAGCGCGGTTTCCAGCGGCAGGAGTTGCGCCTCCAGCTCCGGCGTGCCGGCGAGCGCATCGATCCGTTCCAGGCTCAGCCCGTCCTCGGCGCGGAACGGGCCCGACCAGATCCGCCGCAGCCAGATCACGTGGCCCAGGCACCCCAGCGCGCGCCCCAGGTCGCGGGCGATCGCACGCACGTAGCCGCCTTTTCCGCAGACCATCTCGAGCTCAACGGTGTCGGGATCGGGCCGCGTGACCAGGTCGAGTTGCTTGACCCAGAGCGGGCGCGCCGCCAATTCCATCGCGTCCCCGGCGCGCGCGATGTCGTAGGCGCGCTCGCCCTCGACCTTCACGGCCGAGAATTGCGGAGGCACCTGCATGATCTCGCCGCGAAACTTCGAAAGCGCAGTCTCGATTTCCTCGGTCGTTGGTCGCTTGTCCGAGCGTTCGATGACCGCGCCCTCGGCGTCGTCGGTTGTCGTGGCGGCGCCGAAACGCACGCCGAACCGGTAGCATTTCAGAGCGTCGGTGACAAAAGGAACGGTCTTTGTCGCTTCGCCCAGGGCCACGGCCAGCACGCCCGTTGCTGCCGGATCGAGGGTGCCGGCATGGCCGGCCTTGGCCGCCCCCAGCGCCCAACGCACCTTGCCCACCACGGCGGTCGAGGTAACGCCCGCAGGCTTGTCCACCACCATCCAGCCGTTTATCGCGCGGCCCTTGCGTTTGCGTCCCATTGCATCGCTCTCGGTCTTGTCGTGACCGCGCCGTCTAGACCCATCGGATCGCCCGATCAAGCAGCGCTCGGCGGAAAAAGTTGCTCATCCTTGGGTTGAGGCTGGAATTTCCACTTTACACGCCATCGCTTTTCACCCACCATATCTGGTATGGGTGGCGACAAACCGCGCCGCACCTTGGATCGGCTCCTGTCCTTTGTGGGCGATACCCGGTTCGGCGCAAGATCACGGAAAGGCCCGGCCATGTCGCTTTGGGAAGACACCATCCTCACCGACGAGATCCACCCGATCGACATTGTCGAGACGCTTGCCGAGCACCACGCCTGGGAGTTCGATCGCATTACGGACGACCAGATCGCGATGGCGGTGGAGGGTGCCTGGCGCAGCTACGCGCTGACGCTGGCCTGGTCGCCAAGCGATGCGACCCTGAGGCTGATCTGCACCTTCGAACTGGATCCGCCCGAGGCGCGTCTGGGCGAGTTGATGGCCGTCCTCAACGAGGCCAACGACCTTTCCTGGGGCGGCGCCTTCACCTGGTGGGCGGGGCAAAAGCTGATGGTGTGGCGTTACGGGCTGATCCTGGCAGGCGACCAGGTCGCCGCGCCCGAGCAGATCGACCAGATGATCCGCACCGCGGTCGAGGCCTGCGAGCGGTTCTACCCGGCCTTCCAATTGGTCGCCTGGGCCGACCATCCCCCGGCCGAGGCGATCCGGCTGGCCATTGCACGCGGCTACGGCCGGGCCTAGTCTCGCCCCCCGTCAAAGGGGGAATGCGATGGATCTTTCCGAAGCGAATGCGCGCGGTCTGGTGCTGCTGGGATGCGGCAAGATGGGGTCGGCTCTGCTGCGGGGCTGGCTGGCGCGGGGGCTGCGGCCAAGCGCCGTGAGCGTGATCGAGCCCAACCCGTCGGACTGGCTGAAGGACACGGGCGTCGCGCTGAACGGACCCTTGCCAGATGCTCCGGCGGTGGTCGTTCTGGCCGTCAAGCCGCAGATGATGGGCGAAGCACTGCCGCGGATCGTCGATCTGGCCGGGCCGAAGACCCTCTTTGTGTCGATTGCTGCGGGCACGTCGCTGACCCGGCTGGCGGGGCATCTCGGCGAGGCCGCGCCGATCGTGCGCGCCATGCCCAATACGCCCGCCGCCGTCGGCCGCGGGATTACCGCGCTTGTTGGCAACAAAAACGTGGGACCGGAGCGGATGGCGCTGGCGGAGGCGCTGATGAAAGCGGCGGGCCAGACCCTGCGGCTGGAGAGCGAGGCGCAGATGGATGCGGTGACCGCCGTCTCGGGCTCGGGCCCCGCCTATGTCTTTCACCTGATCGAGACGCTGGCCCAGGCCGGCGCCACCGAGGGCCTGCCCCCCGAGGTCGCGCTGCATCTGGCGCGCGCGACCGTCGCGGGGGCCGGTGCCCTGGCCGAAGAGGCGGACGAGGAGCCGGGCCAGTTGCGCGAGAACGTCACCAGCCCCGGGGGCACGACCGCAGCCGCGCTGAAAGTGTTGATGGACCCGGAGGCGGGCTTTCCCGCGCTTCTGCCCCGCGCCGTCGCCGCCGCCGCCGCCCGCGCCAGGGAGCTTGACCAATGACCATATCCTTCGACGACTTTCTCAAGGTCGATATCCGCGTCGGCACCGTGACCCGCGCCGAACCCTTCCCCGAGGCGCGGAAACCCGCGCTCAAGCTCTGGGTCGATTTCGGGCCCGAAATCGGCGAGCGGAGATCCTCGGCCCAGATCGTGGCGCATTACGCCCCCGAGGCGTTGGTCGGGCGTCAGGTGCTGGGCGTCGTCAACTTCCCGCCGCGGCAGATCGGGCCGGTGCGGTCCGAGGTGCTGGTGCTGGGGCTGGCGGATGCGGAGGGCGAGATCGTTCTGATCGCCCCGGACCACGCGGTGCCGGACGGGGCGCGGCTGTGCTGACGCTCTACCTCTCCCGCCCCCTGCCCGACCGCGTCGTCGCGGCGGCGAGCGAGGGTTTCGAGGTCGCGGTACGCAGCGCCACAGCGCCGATGCGCCGCGAGGAAATGCTCGACGCGCTGGCCACGGCGGACATCATCGTGCCGACGCTGGGCGATGCATTCTCGGCCGAGGTCTTTGCCGCCGTCCCGAAACCGCGCGCGCGGCTTCTGGCCAATTTCGGCGTGGGCTACAACCATATCGACGTGGCTGCCGCCCGCGCGGCGGGG
>SLKW01000386.1 GCA_007134405.1 Paracoccaceae bacterium | reverse complement strand
TGCCCTGCCGAAGCATCAGATCCTCGAGTTGCGCTGCAGCTGGCGCAAGCAGTGTGCGGTCGTCTGCCGCGATCTCGACATTGATGGGGCGCGCCGCGCCCGGACCCGCCTGCGCTTCCTCGACCCGGACGCCGATTCCGGGCAGATTGGCCGTCGCCACGCGAATCTCGTCGATGAGATCGGATGCCGGCGGGCGGATCCGCCAATCGCTGAAATCGATCTGGATCGAACCGATCACATCGGGGGCCAGGTTGGCGCCCAAACGCTCCTCGACCGAACCGATGGTTCGGGAATAGGCGCGTTCGATCCCGGTCGAGCCGATCACGCGATTCTCAACCATTCGGACCAACCGGTCGGCCTCGCGGATTGACAGATTGCCGTCGGCCTGAACCTGTACCTGCGCGCGATCCGGCTCAACCGCCGGGAAGAACTCGACCCCGCGGCCGAGATTGGCATAAAAGATAAGCGCCAGCACCAAGGTCAGAAGGCTGACACCAACGGCAAACGCGGGCCTGTGAAGAACATAGCCAAGGGCCCGGTCATAGACCGCCGGGCGCGTCGCGGTGTCCTGATGCACCAGAGACGACCGACCACTGGCGAACAGCGAGCCGATTACAGGCACAAAAACCAGCGCCATCAAGAGCGATGCGGCGAGGGTCACGATCACCGTTGCAGGCAGGAACATCATGAATTGCCCGGCCGTCCCTGGCCAGAACAGAAGTGGAAAGAAAACGGCCAGTGTCGTCGCGGTCGATGCGGTGACGGGCCAGGACATGCGCTGCGCGGCGCGCAGAAAGGCATCGCGCCGCTCAGCACCCTCCGCGCGATACCTTTCGGCCAGTTCGACAACCACGATGGCCCCGTCGACCAGCATTCCGACGACAAGGATCAGGGCGAAGAGAACGACGATGTTTAGCGTGAAGCCCATCACGTTGATCGCTAGGATCCCGCCCAAGAAGGCACCTGGAATGGCGATCGCGACCAGTAGCGCGGCGCGCAGCCCAAGGGCCAGCATGACGGTCAGCATGACCAGAAGCACTGCGGCGAGCACATTGTTTTCCAGATCGCCGAGCATCGTCTTGATGTCTTCGGCCTGATTCTGCATGTAATCGATACGAATGGCATCGCTCCACTCGCGCCGCGCCTCGTCAACCTCGGTTTGAACACGGGCCACCGTATCTATGACATTCGCACCTGCGACCTTGCGCACGTCGAGCGCCACGGTCGGCTGGCCATCGATGCGCGCGAAACTCTCCGGGTCGCGATAGGTCTGGCGTACCTCGGCCACGTCCTGAACCCGCACCACGGTGCGGCCGCTTACCTGCACCGGCATTGCCAGCACATCGGCTACCGACTCGATCGTGCCCGGAATGACGACACCGACGCGTCCCTCGCCGGTATCAAACGCGCCCGCCGCGACGAGTTGGTTGTTGTTCTGGACCGCTTGGGTGATCTCCTGCGTCGAGATCCCGTAGGATTGCACGGCAAGCGGGTCGATGATGATCTCCAGCAGATCGTCGCGATCCCCGGTGATGTCGGCCTGTAATACACCCGCGATTCCGTCGAGCCGCGTCTTCAGGTCGCGCGCCACCCCGATCAGTGCGCGCTCTGGCACGTTGCCCGAAAGCGCGACCGTGAGAATAGGGAAGATCGACACGTCGATCTCGCGCACCATCGGTGGTTCCGCGCCTTCTGGCAGGTCGGGTTCCGCGGTATCGGTTTCGTCCCGCACGCTTTGCAGCGCTTCGGCTTGGTCAAAGCCAGGCTGGAATTCCAGCGTGACCGTGGCAAAGCCTTCGCCGGCCTGCGCCTCCATGCTGCGCAGTCCCTCCAGGGTCTGGAAGCGGCGCTCCAGCGGTTCGACCAGCAGGCGAGCGCTGTCTTCGGCCGAGATGCCCCGATAGGTGACATCGACAACGAAGACCGGAATGTCGATCTCGGGCGCCGCCTCTTTCGGTATGGTGACGTAGGAATAGGCGCCGGCCACGAAGATCAGCACCAGAAACAAGAGCGCGGTGCGGACCCGGCTGAAGGCGGCTGCGATCAGCGTATGCATCAGCGCGCCAGACCTTCTTCCCCCAGGGGTGCGCCGAATTCGAGGGCTTCGGCGGCCGCTTCGGCTTCAGGATCGCCCACGTCGATGCCCATACGATCGGCGTATTCCTCTGGCGTCTCGCGCGCCTCTACCTGCTGGCCGGGTGCAAGGGAGCCTCGACTGATCGTGACGATGCGGGCGCGTTCCGGCAGTCCGTCCACCCAGATGCCATCGGCGCGGGCGCGCACAACCTGGATCGGGACGAACTGAATCCGGTCCTCGTCATCGAGGATGTGGATGCCAAGGCGCCCATCCTCTCCGAGCCGGCCGAGCGCAGCCGAAATCCGGTGGGCGTCGATCTGTTCGAGCGGGATTGCGACCTCGGCGCTCAATCCTGCGGGGATTTCGCCATCCGGATTGGTGATCTCGATCTCGACCCGGAAGGTGCGCGTCGCGGCGTCCGCGAAGGGCGAGACAAACTGGACTTGCCCCTCCCTCTCGTCACCCCCGATGAACCGAACCCGCGCGGCCATACCCGTTCGTACACTGGCAATCTGCGACTGCTGCACGTTCACGACAGCGATCAGGGGGTCGTTGTCGACGATTTCCAGAACCTCGCTCCCCGGCGTGACATAGCTGCCGACATCGGCGATCAACCGGCTGATTGTTCCGCTGATCGGAGCGCCTAGAGCCGTGTTGGCGATTTCGAGCTCGGTCGCACGCAATTCCGCGCGCGCCGCTTCAAGCTCCGCGCGGCGGGTGCGCGCTTCGGCTTCGGGGGCCACGTCCCGCTCGGCAAGCTGGCGGGCGGCGTCATAATCGCGCTCGGCCGCGGAGACCTGCGCCTCAGCGCGCGCGAGACGCGCCTCGCGGTCGTCCGTGGACAGTTGCACCAGAAGTTCGCCCCACTCGACGCGATCGCCTTGCGCGGCAATCTCCTCGACGATGCCGTCCACGCGCGCGCGCAGCGTGGAGACCTGCACCGGCTCGACATCACCGTAAAGCACGAGTTCCCGCGTGACGGGCTCTGCGTCACTCCAGCTTGCCGCAACCGTCGGGAGCGGCATCTCGGTTCGCTCCGGCGCCTCGGGCGGTTCGCGCCCGATCAGTCCGCTGCCGATCCACAGCGCGATGATCAGGATGATGGCCATGAAAACGACCGTCGTGGAATTTAGAAAACGCATGATCTGCCGCATCGCTGCAAGGAAAATAACGTACCTAAACCGCTTTCGTTCCGACCTTTGGTTGTCAAGGCAAACGTCGGCAAGAGACCTGACTGTTGTGGTCTGCAGCGCTGGGGGTTTACTTGGCGCGCATGGTCCCATCCAATCTGGCGTCTCTCGCAGGAACTGTTAGGCTTTATCGATGTTCAACCTGTTCGATCTCTTCGGGAGTTCGGCTGCCATCAAGGTTCTCGACCAGGCGCTTCGGGAAGCTGGTGTCCACCCGCTTCTCGTACCGGAGGCGGTGAAGCTCACCGTCCTGAAAATCGAAAAGAAGCATCGCGAGACTGGGGTAACGACTGGGGATGCTGACCAAGTCGACGCGGCCGAACTTCTTGCGTATTGCATGCTGGGGCGCGCGCAATTCCTCGAGAGCAACGATCCTGACGCCGCGGACCGGGTCGAGGAGCGGTTCGAGGCTGCAATGACGGCGGGTGACTCGCGCGATGCCAAGATCATCCTTCTAGCGCTGCATTCCGGGCTGATCTCTCCTGAAATTGCTGACCGGATAGAAACCGATGATCGCTGATTTCGCGTGGTGCCGTCGCGCTAGGCAGCCTAAGCGGACCTTAACGTTTCAACGCTCTCCCTTTGCGCAGAAGTGAGATAGACAGCCATGAAGCGGAATCGCCCTGAACACGGGGGATCGCTTCCGCACACAGTGGGCGCCCTGCAAACCTGCAGGTCGCACGGAAGAGCAACTTTACGAAAAAATGATCAACGGAGGTTGGAGTGAGGTATACGCGCAATGGAGTTATTGTTGTCGCGATCGCGGCGGGTCTGGCCCTCGGTCTGACGAAAGTCGTAGCACAGGAAACGATTGGCGAGATCGTGGCCACCATAGATGGAGACCCGTTCGAGTTTCACGCGCTTGCCCCCGACGCGTCCGGCGCAGAATACAATACATCCTTGCAGGTTTTCGGTCCGATGCAGATTGTCAGCGTCATGGGCTTCCCGCCGGGTCGGGTCACGATGCGCGGCACCATCCAGCTGACCATCACAATTCCGTCCGGCTCGCTTGAGAGCTACGATCAGGAGGTGATTTACGCCCCGAATGGCATGAGCATTATGTGGGTTTCGCTCGACGGTGAGGATCTGATCACGGTCGAGCATTTCGAGACAACCGCGGCGGGCGGAGAAGTCTCGGGAAAACTCTCAGGACGTGTCTGCCTGAAGGAAAGCCTGTTCACGGAGCCTGACCCGGACCGTTGCAAGACAATTGAGGGCACCTTCAGCGCTAGACTTCCAGCCGCCCAGAGCTGAGCGTGCCCCGCGCGCGCCACGTCCCATGGCGGCCTCGGGCCGGGCCCCGGCGCGACCGTCGGCTGGACCTCGGCGGACGTCAGGGTTATCCCGGCGCTTGGCCACGTCTCGGCGGTTTACATGCGGTTCTCGGTGCTTGGTGTGCCGTGCTGACATCACTTCCTCGCACAGCGGCGCAGCCGGCCGACCGGTCGATCGCGGGGAAAGCAGATGCGAATACGAGAGCTGGAAGCGTTTCGAGCGATACTGGAAACCGGCACCGTGTCGCAGGCGGCGCGCAGCCTGGGCGTCAGCCAGCCGGCGGTCAGCCGCATGTTGGCGCGTCTGGAAGACCAGATCGGGTTCGAGCTTTTCCATCGCATCAGCGGTCGGCTTGCGCCCACACGCGCGGCGCTGGCGTTGAGCAAGGATGTCTTGGGAACGCTTGAGAGCATTGAAAACCTGGGAAAGATCACCCGCGCGCTGCAACAGGGCCGCTTCGGAGAGGTCCGGATCGGCTGCGCGCCCAGTCTCGTGCATCGTTTGATCCCGCAAGCAATGGAGCGGTTTCTCTCGGACATGCCCGAGACGCGCGTCATCGTCGAGCCCCGCCCCAGCCGGATCGTGGTCGAAATGCTCAGTAGTCATCAGTTGGAATTGGGCCTGCTGTTTCTGCCCATTGAACATCCGGGCCTGGAAGTGACGCCGCTGCGAAGTTTTTCGACAGTGTGCGTTCTGCACGATGAGCACCCTCTGGCCACGATGACCACCCTTTCCCCGCTTGAACTGAGCGGCGAGCGGCTGATCCTGCTCGCGCGTTCGGACCCAGCGCGCTTTGCCATCGATCATGCATTTCGCAACGCGCGCAAGGCGCAGAAAATCGCCGCGGAAACACCGAATGTGGCGCTGGCGGTGTCACTCGCCGCACGCCGAATCGGCGTGGCGATCGTGAACGAGTTGATGGCACGCGACACCGCCCCTGCGGGCACCGTGATCGTGCCCTTCCGGCCTGAGTTGCGCCATCAGATGGCGCTCCTGAGACCGGCCAGCCTGGAGTCGAGCGCCGAGGCAGCACGTCTTGCTGACTGCCTGACGGAGGCTGTGGACGCGGTGGCCTGCGACTGAGGCGTTTGCGCGTCGGGCATGGTTCCATGCGGATGGGTAATAATCTTGTGCGCGCCGTCGAAACCGGACCACCCTAAGACCATGGAGAATTGCCGCTTGGCCCGCGAAGAAATGGTATCAGTCGCCGAGAC
>SLKW01000129.1 GCA_007134405.1 Paracoccaceae bacterium | reverse complement strand
GCGATCATCGGTGCCGGAGGCGGCCCTGCCCGCGCGACGGGAAGGCCGGGGGAACGCCGGGCCGACCGGCGCGGCAAGACAAAACAGGGGGGAGGGCCGATGCGGTGCATCACGGTACTGGGGCCGTCGCAATCGGGCAAGTCGACGTTGGTCGGACGCCTCAGCGCGCTTGACGGCGGGCGCGCGAGGAGCGAGGCGATGGACCCTCTGACCATTACAAGTTTCGAGTATCTGGGCGAGCCTTGGTGCGCGCTCGATCTGCCCGGCGGATCGGAATATGCGGCGCTCGCGCAGGGTGCGTTGATGGCGTCGGACGCGGCGGTGCTGGTGGTGCCGCCCGATCCCGAAGCGGCGATGCTGGTCGCGCCCTGGCTTCGGGTGGTCGAGGCCTCGGGCACGCCTTGCTTCCTGTTCGTCAACAAGATGGACACGACGACGGCGCGGGTGCGCGACATCGTCGCCGAATTGCAGGGCTATTCGAACCACACGATCGTCCTGCGCCAAATCCCGATCCGCGAGGGCGAGGCGGTGGTGGGCGCCGTCGACCTGATCTCGGAACGCGCCTGGCGATACCGCTCCGGGCAGCAATCGGCGTTGATCGAGATGCCCTCGGGCCCGGTTGCCGAGCGCGAGGCCGAGGCGCGCAGCGAGCTGCTGGAGCAGATGTCGGAATACGACGACGCACTGCTGGAGGAACTGATCGAGGACCGGGAGCCCGCGACCGGCGCGCTCTATTCCATTGCCAGCCGGGAACTCAGCGAGAACGTGCTGATCCCCGCCTTCCTGGGCGCGGCCGAGCAATCGAACGGTGTGACGCGGCTGATGAAGGCCCTGCGGCACGAGGCGCCCGACCCTAGACGCCTACGTGAGCGGCTCGGCGGTGCGCGGGCGGTGGCCTTTCACGCCCAGATCCGCAAGCATCTGGGCAAAGTGGTCGCAATCCGCGCGCTGGAGGACGGCATCGCCATCGGCCAGACGCTGGCCGGCGGCAACCTGGGCGGGTTGCAGAAGCCGGGCGGCGGCGCGGGCGGGCCGATGGACCTGGGCGAGGTCGCGCTGGCGGTAAAATCCGAACATCTGGGGGCGGGCGTGCCGCTGGGTTCCGACGCCCCCCTGCCCCGCCCCGACTGGGCCGCCGGGCATACGCCGATGCTGGCGCGCGTGCTGATCCCAGGCAGCGAGCGCGACGAGGTACGCCTGTCGACGGCGCTCGCCCGCATGGCCGAGACCGACCCGTTCCTTAGCCACGAGACCGAGGACGAAACCGGCCAGCCGGTGCTGCGCACGCAGGGTCCGCAGCATCTGCGCCGGGTGCTGGCCGCGCTCGAGGCCGATTTCGGCCTCTCGGTCGAGACGCGCCCGCCGCAAGTGTCTTGGCGCGAAACCATCTCGGGACGCGCCGAGGTCCGCTACCGGCACCGCAAGCAGACCGGGGGCGCCGGGCAGTTCGCCGACGTGACGCTGGTCATCGCGCCGATGCCGCGCGGCGCGGGGTTCCAGTTCACCGAGACCGTCAAGGGCGGCGCGGTGCCGCGCAACTACATCCCCTCGGTCGAGGCGGGCGCGCAGGATGCGACGGATCGCGGCCCGATGGGATTTCCGGTCGTCGACATCGCGGTGACGCTGACCGACGGCAAGCACCACACGGTCGACAGTTCGGACCACGCCTTTCGCACCGCCGGCAGGATGGGCGTGCGCGAGGGGCTGACGCAGGCGGGGCCCTTGCTGTTGCAGGCGATCGACCGGGTCGACATCCACGTGCCGTCGGCCTGTTCGGGGGCGCTGGTGTCGCTGATCTCGGGGCTCAAGGGGCAGGTGCTGGGCTTCGACCGCGACCCGGACCAGCGCGGCTGGGACCTGTTCCGCGCCACGCTGCCTGCCGCGGCCCGCGACGACCTTTTGAGCCAGCTTGCCGGAGCTACGCAGGGCACCGCCTGGCTGGACGCGCGCTTTGACCATTACGAGGAAGTCTACGGCAAGGAAGCGGAGGCGATCAGCAAGACGCGGCTTGCCGCCCTGGCCTGAACGGCCGCCCGAGACGGCCCGCGATCGCCCGCCGATGACTTGGGTTCACAGGCCAGGCAACGTCGGGGCAATTCGCTTGCCCCGATGCGCCCATGCCCTTACACAAGGCCCGAATTTGTACTGCCGGAAGGGCGCGGCGCATGGCCAAAGAGCAGAAGAGCAAGCCAAAGAGCAAGCACAATATCTTCGTCTGGATCCTGATGGGCCTTCTGATCCTCGGACTCGCGGGCTTCGGCATCGACGGCTTCCTCGGTCAGCGGGTGCGCTCCATCGGTTCGGTCGGCGGGCAGGAGATCAGCGTGGATACATATGCCCGCGCCCTGCAGCAGGAGATCCGCGGCGTCCAGCAGCAGACCGGCCAGGCGCTGAGCTTTGCCCAGCTCGAGCAGATGGGCGTCGATCAGATGGTCCGCGCGCGGCTGGTCGCGCAAGCCGCGCTCGATGCCGAGGCCGAGCGGATCGGGATTTCATTGGGCGACGAGAACGTGACCCGCGCCATCAGCGAGATCGGGGCCTTCCGCGGCCCGGGTGGCGAATTCGACCGCGAGGCCTATCGCTTCGCGCTGCAGAACGTGAACATGAGCCCGCGCGAATTCGAAGACGAACTGCGCCGGGAAACCGCGCGCGGGATCCTTCAGGCCGCCACCGCGGGCGCCGTCGAGACGCCCGCCAACCTGCGCGACGTTCTGGTCGCGCATTACGCGACGCGGCATTCCTTTGCCGTCTTCACGCTGACCGAGGACATGCTGGACACACCGGTCGAGGAGCCGAGCGAGGCGCAGATCGAAGCCTATTACGAAGCCAATCTGGAGCGCTTCACCGCCCCCGAGACCCGGCACATCACCTATGCCTACGTGACGCCGCCGATGCTCTATGACGAGATCGCGATCGAGGACGAGGCGCTGCGCACGCTCTACGACCAGCGGTTGCCCGACTTCGTCCAGCCCGAACGGCGGATGGTCGAACGGCTGGTCTTCCCGGACGATGCCGCGGCCGAGGCGGCGATGGCGCGGCTGGAGGAGGGCGAGGTCGAGTTCGAGGATCTCGTCGCTGAGCGCGGGCTCGATCTGGAAGACACCGACATGGGCGATGTCACGCAGGGCGACTTGGGGACAGCGGGGGATGCCGTCTTCGCTCTCGACGAACCCGGCGAGGTGACCGGCCCGCACCCCAGCCCCGTCGGACCGGCGGTGTTTCGGATGAACGCGGTCCTGAGCGCGCAGGAGGTCACCTTCGAGGAAGCGCGCCCCGAGTTGCACGACGAGCTGGCGGCCGACCGCGCACGGCGCATGATCGCCGACGATTTCGACCTGTTCGAGGATCTTCTGGCCGGTGGCGCCACACTCGAGGATCTGGCCGCCGAAACCCCGATGGAGCTCGGCCAGATCGATTGGGCGCAAGGCAGCGACGACGGAATCGCCGCCTATTCCGAATTTCGCGCCGCCGCCCGCGACGCCGGCGAGGGCGACTTCCCCGAGATCATCGGCCTGTCCGATGGCGGCTTGTTCGCGCTGCGACTGGATTCCATCACGCCCCCCGCCCCGCGCCCGCTCGACGAGGTGCGCGACGAGGCGGCCGAGGGCGCGCGCGCCGCGCTGGTCGCCGAACGGCTGATGGCGGAGGCCGAGGCCCTCGGCGAAGGGCTTGTCACCCAGGGGGTCGAGGGGTTCGCCGATGAGACGGGCCTCGCCCCCGACCGGTTCGAAGCGATCACCCGGCTCGACCGACTGCCTGAACTCCCGGGGGATCTGCTCGAGGACCTGTTTGCTGCAGAACCCGGCGAGCCGGTGATGCAGCCGCGCGGCGCCGAAGTTCTGCTGGCCGTGGTGATCGAGCGCGAGGCGGCCGCTCCGCAGGATGCCCAGACGCAGCAACTGGTCGCGGCGATCGACGACCAGATCGGCGCGGCGCTCGCACAGGACGTCTTCGCCTATTTCTCGCGCGCGGTCGAGCGCGAGGCCGGGATCTCGCTCAACCAAGCCGCCATCGAGGCGGTGCACGCCAACTTCCGCTGAGCAGGCCCGACGTGAGCGATGCCCAGCTCCTGCCCGATTTCGCCGCCTTCGAGGCCGGCTGGCACCGCGGCGAAAACCAGCTGGTCTGGGCGCGGTTGGCGGCGGATCTCGATACACCTGTCTCGCTCTATCTGAAACTGGTGGGCAACCGGCGCGACAGCTTCATGCTGGAATCGGTGACTGGCGGCGAGGTGCGCGGGCGATACTCGGTCGTCGGCATGAAGCCCGACCTGATCTGGCAATGCCTGGGCGAGCGGTCGCGCATCAACCGCGACGCGCGCTTCGACGACCAGGCCTGGGAGAACCAGGAGGTGCCACCGCTCGAGGCGCTGCGCGCGCTGCTGGCGGAAAGCCGCATCGACTTGCCCGCCGACCTGCCGCCGATCGCCGCGGGACTGTTCGGCTATCTCGGCTATGACATGATCCGGCTTGTAGAGCATCTACCGCAGCTCAACCCCGATCCACTTGCCCTGCCCGACGCCGTGCTGATGCGCCCCTCGGTCGTGGCCGTGCTCGACGGCGTCAAGGGCGAGGTCACGGTGGTGGCACCAGCCTGGGTTGCCTCGGGCCTCTCGGCGCGGGCGGCCTATGCCCAGGCGGCCGAGCGGGTGATGGAGGCCGTGCGCGATCTGGAGCGCGAGGCTGCGGGAATAGGGCGCGCGCTTGGATCGAGCGCGCAGGTCGGCGAGCCGCGCTCGAATTTCAGCAAACCCGACTACCTCGCCGCGGTCGAGAAGGCCAAGGACTACATCCGCGCGGGCGATATCTTCCAGGTCGTCCCCTCGCAACGCTGGGCGCAGGACTTCCCGCTATCGCCCTTCGCGCTTTACCGAAGCTTGCGGCGCACCAACCCCTCGCCCTTCATGTTCTACTTCGATCTCGGCGGCTTCCACGTCGTCGGCGCCAGCCCCGAGATCCTGGTGCGCCTGCGCGCGGGCGAGGTCACCATCCGGCCCATCGCCGGCACGCGGCCAAGGGGGGCGACGCCCGAGGAGGATCGCGCGCTCGAAGCCGATCTGCTCGCCGACGAGAAGGAGCGCGCCGAGCACCTGATGCTCCTGGACCTGGGCCGCAACGACGTCGGTCGCGTGGCGAAGATCGGCACCGTGCGCCCGACCGAGGAATTCATCATCGAGCGCTACAGCCACGTGATGCACATCGTCTCGAACGTGGTGGGCGAGATTGCCGAGGGCGACGACGCGCTGTCAGCCCTGCTGGCCGGGCTGCCGGCGGGCACCGTGTCGGGCGCGCCGAAAGTCCGGGCGATGGAGATCATCGACGAGCTCGAGCCCGAGAAGCGCGGCGTGTATGGCGGCGGCGTGGGCTATTTCGCCGCCAATGGCGAGATGGACATGTGCATCGCGCTGCGCACCGCCGTGGTGAAGGACGGCACCCTCTATATCCAGGCCGGCGGTGGCGTGGTCCACGACAGCGACCCCGAGGCCGAGTGGCAGGAAACTGTGAACAAGGCGATAGCGCTGCGCCGCGCCGCCGAGGATGCCGGCCGTTTCGAGCGAGGCAACCGGTGAGGGCCGCATGAAGATTGCCACCTTCAACATAAACGGGATCAAGGCGCGCGCGCCGGTGCTGGAACGCTGGCTTGACGAAAGCGCGCCGGATCTGGCCGTCCTGCAAGAGATCAAGTCGACCGACGAGACCTTTCCGCGGGCGTTGATCGAATCGCGCGGCTACCATCTTGAACTTCACGGCCAGAAGGGGTTCAACGG